>CASFXO010000329.1 GCA_949298665.1 uncultured Lentisphaeria bacterium | reverse complement strand
CGGAATGGTCATGCACTGCACTTCGTTGCCGCTTCTGCGGCGGACCAGTTCGGTGCCCGCCACCATGTTGCCCCACTGATCCTGACCGCCGAACTGCATTTTGCAGTTGAGATCGCGGTTCAGCACGTAGAAGTCGTAAGCCTGGAGAATCGAGTAGTTGAACTCCAGAAACGACAAGCCGGTCTCCAGCCGGGATTTGACCGATTCCTGCGCCAGCATCCGGTTGACGCTGAAGTAATGGCCGATCTCCCGCAGAAAGTCGATGTAACGGATATCCTTGAACCAGTCCAGGTTGTTGACGAAATAAGCCTCTCCCGCCTCCACGGAGATGAAACGGGCCAGTTGCTTCTTCAGCGCTTCGACATTGGCGGCGACCTCTTCCTTGGTCAGAATCGGACGCGCGGTGGTTTTGCCGGAGGGGTCGCCGATCTGGCCGGTGGCGCCGCCGACCAGCACGATGGGTACGTGGCCGGCCTGCTGCAGGAGCCGCATGGCCATGACCGGGAGCAGATGCCCGACATGCAGGCTGCTGCCGGTCGGATCGAAGCCGACGTAAAACCGGATGCTCTCGGTCGTCAACAGTTTTTCAATGGCCTCCGCGTCGGTTTCCTGATAACAGAATCCGCGCGCCTTGAGTTCCTGATAGATACTCATTTCCCGCACGCTCCTTCTTTTATGCCGTGCCGCATTCCTCCGCGCAGGTTCCGTAACTCCGCCCGCGCCTGTGTGCAGCCTGATTCATCCAAAAATAAAAGACGGCCGCTTTTCAGTCAACCGTCTCTCCCATGCCATATCGAGATATCGTTGAACGATTCCGGAATCATCCGCTTCGCCGCTGCCCGCGACCGCGTTCGTTCCGGAACGGCGGTGCCGAACGGTTTGCTGCGTTCGTGCCTGCCGCCGATTTAAAAGCCGCTTTACCGACCATGGAGTCTAAACAGCTTGAATATAATTATACTACGCAAATTTCTGCAAGTCAAACGAAAAAACACTTTTTTTTAAACAAAAAACGATGTTTGAAAATTGAAGTTAGATATTTTCGGTGTATAATAAAGCAATATACCGGGATCATGACATCCTGCAGGCAACCCTATAAAGATAGTGAGGAAAGACATGGCAAAACATCTGAATGCGATCCCGACCAAGCATGCCAGGCTGGTCGAATGGGTCGAACAGTGGGCGGCGATCTGCAAGCCCGAAGGCATTTACTGGTGTGACGGCAGCAAGGCGGAATATGATCGTCTGGCCGAGGAGATGGTCCAGTCCGGGCTGGCCGTCCGGCTGAATCCGGCCAAGAAGCCGAACAGTCTGTTGTTCCGCTCCGACCCGTCCGACGTGGCCCGGGTGGAAAACCGCACCTTCATCGCCAGCGAAAAACAGGAAGACGCCGGTCCGACCAACAACTGGATCGACCCCAAAGAACTCAAGAAAACCATGCTGGGGTTGTACGACGGCTGCATGAAGGGCCGGAATCTGTATGTGATTCCGTTTTCGATGGGCCCGGTCGGCTCGAACATCGCCAAGATCGGCGTCGAACTGACGGACTCTCCCTATGTGGTCATCAACATGCACATCATGACCCGGGTCGGGACCAAAGTGCTGGAAGTGCTCGGCGACGACGGCGAATTCGTGCCCTGCGTCCATTCGGTCGGCAAACCGCTGGCCGAAGGCGAATCGGATCACGGCATCTGGCCCTGCGCCCCGATCGAAAAGAAATACATCGCCCATTTCCCCGAAACCCGCGAAATCTGGTCGTTCGGTTCCGGTTACGGCGGCAACGCGCTGCTCGGCAAGAAGTGCCTGGCGCTCCGCATCGCCTCGGTGCAGGCCCGCGACGAAGGCTGGATGGCGGAACATATGCTGATTTTGAAACTGACCAGCCCGGAAGGCAAGGTCAAATACGTCGCCGGCGCGTTCCCGTCCGCCTGCGGCAAGACCAACCTCGCCATGCTGATTCCGACGCTGAAGGGCTGGAAGGTCGAAACCATCGGCGACGACATCGCCTGGATGAAGTTCGGCAAGGACGGCCGTCTGTACGCGATCAATCCGGAAGCCGGGTTCTTCGGCGTGGCGCCCGGGACCAATATGGAATCGAACAAGAACGCCATGATCTCCGCCTCCCGCGACACGATCTTCACCAACGTCGCGCTGACGGAAGACGGCGACGTCTGGTGGGAAGGGATCGGCTACGACGCCCCCGGAACCCTCATCGACTGGAAGGGCCAGAAGTGGGATGCCGCCACCGCGACGGAAAAGGCCGCCCATCCGAACGCCCGGTTCACCGCGCGCGCTTCGAACTGCCCGGCCATCGCGCCCGAATGGGAAGATCCCGCCGGCGTGCCGATCGACGCATTCCTCTTCGGCGGCCGCCGCCCGAACACCATTCCGCTGGTGCACCAGTCGATGTCCTGGGAACACGGCGTGTTCATGGGGTCGATCGTCGGTTCCGAAGTGACCGCGGCCGCGCTCGACCTGAAGGCCGGCACCGTCCGCCGCGACCCCTTCGCGATGCTGCCGTTCTGCGGCTACAACATGGGCGACTATTTCGCCCACTGGCTGGAAATCGGGAAGAAAACCACCGCGGACAAACTTCCGAAGATTTTCTTCGTGAACTGGTTCCGCAAGACCGCCGACGGCCGGTGGCTGTGGCCCGGATTCGGCGACAACAGCCGGGTGCTGAAGTGGATCTTCGAACGCTGCGACGGCTCCGGCAAGGCGGTGGAAACGCAGATCGGTTATATGCCGACTCTCGACGCGATCGATCGTACCGGACTCGAAGACAAGGTGACCGATGCGGATATGAAGGAACTTCTGGCGCTCGACATCGACGGCTGGAAGAAGGAATTCGACAGCATCAAGGTTCATTACGAAAAGTTCGGCGACAGACTGCCGCAGGCGCTGCGGGATCAGCTGAAGGCGCTGGAACAGCGTCTTGCCAAGTAAGCGTTTTCATTACGCGATTGGAACGGACGGAAGCAATTCCGTCCGTTTTTTTATGTCCCGGCAGTGGCATAACGGCGGCAGCGGTGCTACATTGAAGATATGTCATTTACTTTTGACCGGAAAGGATGGTTCATCATGCGTTTGCTTTCGCTGCTGCTGCTGGGGGCCTGCTGCGGGACGCTGGTCGCCGCCGGGGCACCGGCTTCAACCGAAAAAAAGGCGCCGCCGCCGCGCAAAAAACGGGCGCTGCCCCAGTGGGAATTCGTGCCGCGCGCCGAGTTCGAAGCCAACTTCGCGGAATTTGCCAGGCGTCTGCGCAAACAGGGGCCGGAACGGGTCGCCCCCGAAATGAAGGTGGAAAAAGAAGAACGTTTTCCCGGCTACATCCGTCGTCTGGTCAGCTACCGGGTCGGCGGGAATGAACGGGTGACCGGCTGGCTGCTGATTCCGGATGATTTGAAGCCCGGTGAAAAACGGCCGCTCATGCTGACGCTGCACGGCACCAACGTGTACGGCAAGGACGCCGCGATCGGTTTCTACGACGCCTATCCCGCCGGGGATGCGAAGGAACAGGCGGCACGGGCCAACCGGGCGTTCGCCCTGGATCTGGTGCGGCGGGGGTTCATCTGCTTCGCTCCCGACCGTGCCGGTTACGGGGAACGTTCGCCCGCCGGGGTGAAGCGCGGCATTCCGGCGATGAACGCCTATATGAAGGAGTTTCAGGAGCAATACCCGCAGTGGGATTACCATCACGGCAAGGTGGTGCAGGATTTGCAGCAGGCGCTGGATTTTCTGGAGGAACTGCCCGAGGTGGATGCGGAGCACATCGGTACGATCGGCCATTCGCTGGGCGGCCGGGACAGCATGGAGATCGCCGCCTTCGATCCCCGGATCAAGGCGGTGGTGATGAGTTGCGGCGGCAACCTCAGCTATCAGCCGAAACTGTGGCAGGACTCCGCGGCGCAGCGGGCCTTCGCCACTCAGGGAAAACTGAACAGTCAGGGGGTGTCCACCAATTTTTTCCTGCAGGCCATCGCCCCGCGGGCCTTTCTCGGCATTCTGGCGCTGAACGATTATTTGTCGGACTATCCATCCAATCTGATCGACGCGGCCCGGCCGTTGCGGTCCTACTATGATACGCTGCTGGGCGGGGAGAAAAAACTGCCGGAGAGCGACCGGCTCCAGATTCTGCTGCACAGCGCCGGACACGACGCGCCGCTCGAAGTGCGTCAGGCGGCCTACGGCTGGCTGGAACGGCAGCTGCAATTGCAGCGTTGAAAACGCCGACTGCATGGAAAACGGCTTCCGGAAGGTTCTCCGGAAGCCGTCTGTTTTTTTCCGGAACTCACGCCTGTTCCGGCAGGAAGGCGTCCTGTTGCAGCAGGAGATTCCGAAGCTCCGGATAGGGGAGGGTGGTCACGTTACCGTCCCGTTCCGCCGTCAGCGCCGCCGCCGCTCCCGCCGCGTGGCCGAGCGCTCCGGCGCAGGGGGTGGTGCGAAAGGCCGCCTGCGCCGCGAATTCTCCGGAAATCGCCCGGCCCGTCACCAGCAGGTTTTTCACTTCCGGAGCATACAGCGATCGATAGGGGATCGTGTAGTATTCTCCCGGGCGCAGATGACCGTGCCGGGATTCCGCCGGATTGCCGGTCGGACTGTGGATGTCGATCGGGTAGGCGTTGCAGGCGACGGCATCCGGGAACTTGACCGCGCCGAGCACATCTTCGGCCCGGAGTACGTAGGCCCCCTGCAACTGGCGGCTGGAACGGATTCCGACCTGAGGCCCGCTGAATGCCGGCCGGGCGGCGGAAAAACCCGCAACGCGCTTCCGCAGGAACTTCATGAGTTGGTCAACCTGTTCCCGGCCCGTCATTTCCGCCTCCGACAGTGCGAAGGGATCGGTGGGGTCCAGATCGACAATGCGGCTGGTGTTGACGATGACCTCGCCCGGATTGGCGGTTTCGAAAAACAGCACGTCCTCCCGGGGAAACGTGATTTCCCCCGCTTCCCGCGCCTGCCGGAGCGTTTCCACGAAGCCGCCGATCGACAGCCGCGGCGCCCGGTCGATGATGGTGGTGTCCCCCTTCAGCCGGGGAAATTCCTCCGGATGCGCATGAATCCAGGCGCGGACCGCGGGGATGTCCACGTTGTACACTTTCAGGTTCATCGTCATGGGCTGACAGCGGCCGTCTTCCGGCCGCCCCTTGACGGTGGGTGCTCCGGCGAGCACCGCCAGATCGGCATTGCCGGTGGCGTCGACGAAGACCCTGGCGCGCACTTCCAGCCGGTGTACGCCGGATTGCAGCCGGACGGCGGTTATCATGCCATGCGCCGTTTCGCAGTCGGTCAGCTGTGCATGAAAAAGCATCCGCACGGCGGCTTCCCGGCACATCCGGTCCAGTTCCAGCTTCATGGCTTCCGCATCGAAGGGGGTGACGCTGAACGTGTAGCCGGTCGTATCCACCAGGTGGCCGGGCGATGCGCCGCGCCGCTGCAGGCGCTCGATCAGTTCGCCGTTGAGACCGCGCACCACCTGCCGGTCTCCGGCATGAAAGGTCATCATCGGCCCCACTCCGCCCGCGGTCAGCATGCCGCCGAGAAACCCATAGCGTTCCACCAGCAGAACCTGCCGTCCCGCTCTTGCGGCTGCCACTGCCGCCAGTGCGCCGGAAATACCACCGCCGATGACGACAATATCCGCATTCAAAGAATTCATTTTCTGATTCCTTATGTTCATCAATCACCCTGTCGGGGCGTTTGCGATTGGTACCGGGATTCTCCGGAAGCGACGGCCGGCGGCGGCTGGGCCTCCACCGTGTTCGGCAGCGCGTCGTCGAAAACCACGGTGCCGTCCGCCCGGGTCTGTCTGACATGCAGTCCGGGGGCGCCTTGCCGCTGGAACATGAGTTCCCAGCGCGTACCATGGTCATCGGTGAGGCGGACCCGGGCCGCAGTCTCCGTCGTGTCGACTTCGGGGGCGACGTCGGGAGCGTCCGGACCGGCGCCCGCCTTCAGGACATGCAGGAATTCACTGCGCGTCTGCGCCGGTCCGGCGTCGGAAACTTCCAGTCGCCATTTTCCGGTGAGCCGATATTTCCGG
>CASFXO010000328.1 GCA_949298665.1 uncultured Lentisphaeria bacterium | reverse complement strand
CGACGCCTGCGGCGAAGCCGACGCCCTGAACCGGTTTGGACTGATCCGGCAGAAACAATTCATAACGTCCGCCGCCGGCGACGGCATTCTGCGCCCCGAGTCCGGGGTGCGTGATTTCAAAAACGGTATGGACATAGTAGTCCAGCCCGCGCACCAGCTCCCGATCCACCCGGAAGGAAATACCGAGCGCCTCCAGCGCTTCCAGCACGCGATCGAAATACGCCCGGGATTCGGCACTGAAACAGGTAAGATAATCCGGTGCCTGCGCCACCACCCGGCGACAGGCTTCCTGTTTGCAGTCCAGAATGCGCCAGAGATTGCGTTCATAACGGGTCCGGCAGTCGGGGCACATGCAGTCCAGATGCCGGGCGAAGTAAGTACGCAGCAGGTCCGCCGCGGGCCCCCGGTCAGCCATGACGCCGCGGGTATTGATCCGCAATTCCGCACCGGTGATACCGATTTCCTCCAGAAAATGCATCAGCATGGCGATGCATTCCGCGTCCAGCTCTGGGGCGATTCGACCGACGTTTTCCACGCCGATCTGGTGAAACTGCCGCCTCCGACCCGCTGCGGGGCGTTCGCCGCGGAACATGGGACCGTGATAGAATACCCGTTGCTCGACGCCGTTAAGCACATCGGTATTGAGCAACGCGCGCATGACGCCGGCCGTCCCTTCCGGGCGCAGCGTGAGGCTGCGTCCGCCCCGGTCCAGGAACGTATACATCTCTTTCTGGACCACTTCGGTTTCGTTGCCGAGTCCGCGCTGGAAGACCTCGGTGTATTCGAAGATCGGGGTGCGGAGTTCGCCGTAATGATAGCGACCGAAAACATCGGCTGCGGTCTGTTCGATCCACTGCCAGCGCCGGGCTTCTTCCGGAAAAATGTCCGCCGTTCCCGGCGGTGGTGCTGAATTGGCCATAATCTCCTGTCTGAGCTTCCGTTCGTTCTGGGGCCGGGCGGCATTGTGGTGGATGCCTCCGGTCGGAAAAAAGAGAACAACGCCCGGAGAAATCTTTCACCAGGCGTTTATTCTGTGCGTCCGACGGTTTTTTATTTGAACCGGCTGGGATTCAGTTTTTCCACTGCTTCCTTGAGTTCCTTGCCCGCGCGGAATTTGACGACGGCGCGTTCGGGAATGACCACTTCGTGCTTCGGCTGGTTCGGGTTCCGGCCCTTGCGGCTCTTGCGGACCTTGATTTCAAAGACGCCGAAATTGCGCAGTTCGATGGTGTTTCCTTCGATCAGGTCGGCGGCGATATGGTCAAGCGTCTTCTGTACGACGACGGCAACATCGTTCTGAATGAATCCGGTTTCTTTGGCGATCTTGACGACAAGGTCACGTTTGGTCATTTTCTTTATATTCCTTATGGTTGATTAGGTAATATCGCTTCCGGCGGCAGGGGTATTCTTCTGTCGCTGTTTTATTAATGTACTCCCGATTTTGCCATAGTCAACGTTTTTCCCCGACAAAAAACGTTTTTTTTCTGCTGTAACCCCTTTGCCTTCAATTCTGAATCACCCGGAAAACGAAAAAACGCCTTCCCTTCGATGCGAAGGGAAGGCGTTTTATTGTCGGTCAATGGAACGGCTGGATCAATCGATCGCCACTTCCCTGCCGCCCGCTGCTGCGGAACGGTAGATCCCGTCCAGGATCTTCTGGACCATCAGACCGGCTTCTCCGGGAGCGGTCAGTTCCGTACCTTTCAGGCAGGCGTCGACCCAGTTCTGAAGTTTTACCTTGAACATGCTCTGGAAATCGCAGTCCGGCAGGAAATTAGGGGCCACGTCGATCATCGTGCCGGCACGGTCGGTGAAGATCCGCGGCGGATCCCAGGTCCCGCCCGCCTTGTCGCCGATCACGGTGAAACTGAAGACGTTCTTTTCGATATGAGCGGCAAAGGAGGATTCGATCTGCATGATGGAACCGTCTTCGAAACGAATCTGGCCGATGGCGAGGTCTTCGACCGTGTAGGTCTTGAAATCCCAGTTCGGCCAGGGGCAGACCACTTCGCTCGGTTTATCGCCGAGGTACGTCCAGATGTTGCCGGAGGCGGCCACCGGACGCGGCGAACCGATGAAATAATGCGAGGCTTCCACAATGTGCACGCCGATGTCGATCATCGGGCCGCCGCCCTGCAGGGCTTTCTGGCCGAACACGCCCCAGTTCGGAATGCCGCGACGGCGCAGCGCCTGCGCCTTGACGAACATGATTTTCCCGAACTGGCCTTCGTCCTTGGCGCGTTTCAGAAACTGGGTGTATTCGTGATAGCGGTTCTGGAAGCCGACGGCGAGCTTGACGTTGTTCTTTTTGGCGGCGGCGATCATCTGCTCGCATTCCGCGGGATTCATCGCCATGGGTTTTTCCACCATGACGTGGCAGCCGGCGTTGGCGGCGTCAACGGCCGGAGCGCAGTGCACGCCGTTCGGGGTGCAGATGTCGACGGCGTCGGGCTTGACTTCCGCCAGCATGGTTTTCCAGTCGGCGTATCCTCTGGTCACGCCCCATTTTTCCGCCATGACCTTCAGCCGTTCCGGCAGGATGTCGCAGGCGGCGACGATTTCCACTTCGGGAATGTCCTTGTAAGCGGTCATGTGAGTCTGGCAGATACCGCCGCAGCCGATGAGGGCCACGCGAAGTTTCTTGCCGCTGTACTCCTTCTTGCCGGTGTCCATGGCCAGCGAATCATTGGAAATCGCCTTGTTGCTTCCCATTTTCTGGAGAACCTCTCTTTTTTTTGATTGTCTGTAAAACTCGGAGCGGCTTTCCGGCCGGTGTCGGAAAGGCCGCCCGCGTTCAATGCGCTGCATTTAAAATATCCCGCTCTCCGATGCCTTTCAAGTCCGGAGACGGCAAAAAAGCAGGATCAATTGCTGCTGGAAGCGCTGGCCACGCCGATCTGGCGCACGCCGCAGATCAGGTCGGCGGCCGAACGCCGGAAGAAATACACCATCGGGATCATCAGGATCCCCAGCAGCACCAGCAGCACCGAATAAACCAGTGCCCGGAGAAAATACACCTCCTGGATGTCATGCCGCGTCAGGAAAATTCCCCAGAACCACATGCCGACCGTCTGGGCGAAGACGGCCAGCGACAGCGCATAGTACAACAGCACGATCAGCGTCATGAGAATCGACGGCGTCCAAAAGGCCGAGCGGAATGTCCGGGCATCGATATGAAATTCACGGTCCGGCGCGGTTTGAACGATCAGCAGATCCCCTTCCACCCGGACCGGGGCGATCCGGACGGCGGGCAGCTGCTGCGGCAGAAACTTTTTCGCCAGCGTTTTCGCCTCCTGGCCTTCGGGGGTATTGTCCAGGGCGGACTCGCCGGCGGCGTCGTTCTTTTCGACGGCGGATTTCTGGCTGCGGGCGGGGGCGCCGGTTTCGCGTTCGATCGCGGCGTTGCGGTCGGCGTTCATCTGTTCGACCTTGACGAGGGTTTTCGAGATGCGGCGCGCCAGATTGGCTCCCGGGGTGGAGCGGGATTCGGTGGCGGCGGTTTTCGCGGCCGGGGCGGCGGGAGCGGTCGAAGCTGTTTCATCTGCTGCGTCGGGCTGCGTTTGCGCCGTGGAAATTCCGGTGTTTTTCACTTCCACCCACTTGCCCTGGCGCGCCACGGAACGCATGGCGGGAAAATAGACGATCAATGCCACGACCAGCAGCACCAGAAAGTCGAAAAACGCGGACATCAGCCGCCGGGAAGCACTGGCGCTGGCGGGCCGGAATTTGTTGACGAACGCGGTACTGGTCGGTTTTTTCGGTTTGGCGGCGGCGAGGAGCCGGGCGATGACGCCGTCGGGAAGGGCAGGTTCGCCGTCGGTCGTCGTGGCGCCGGGGGCTTCCTTCAGCGCGGCGGCGAAGCATTCGAATTCCGCAATGGTCCGGAAATCCTTCAGCAGCGAGTTGCGGACGGCGGACTGGGCGGTCAGCTCGCCGCTGCGGATGGCCCGTTCAATGATCACCTGATCCACCGGCCCCTGCTGGTTGCCTTCGGAGTCTATGTAAATGAATTTCATGGTTGTGGTTCCTCTTGGATTTTCCTATAATGATATCATTATTTCCCCGGAAACGCAAATTCGAATTTGATTTTTTCCATGGGAACGTGTATTTTTTCGGACGGATCAGGCCGGAGAAATCCGGTGGAACCGGCTTTTTCGAAACGCCCGGGGGGACGGGAAAATAAAGTTTTATTCAGGGAAGGAGTACTTCGTCATGAGTCAGGTGAGAGAACTGGGGCAGGATACCTTTGCCGAAGCCACCGCCGAAGGGGTGGTGCTGGTGGATTTCTGGGCGCCGTGGTGCGGTCCGTGCAAGATGCTGCTGCCGATTCTGGATCAGGTGGCGGCTGAACTCGAAGGCGAAGCGCTGGTCTGCAAGGTCAACGTGGACGAGTCCAAGGAACTGGCCGCCCGGTTTGCGGTGCGCAACATTCCGGCGTTGTTCGTACTGAAGGACGGGGAAATCGTCAACCAGTTCGTCGGCGTCCAGACCAAGGCGAAACTGCTGGACGCGGTCCGTAACGCCTGAAGTCGGCAATCATGGCGAAAAACCGGAGGCCGACGGCGGTCGGCATTTCCGGTTTTTTTGCAATCGGAGGATGGGAGATTCGATGTTTGAACTTGAAATCGACCGCGTGATCGCCACGGCTCATCGGCTGCGCGGTTACGACGGTGCCTGCTGCAACCTGCACGGGCACAACTATAAGATCACCGCGGTGCTGCGGGCGGAAAAACTCGACGAAATCGGTATCGCCGTCGACTTCAAAAAACTGAAGGCGGAGCTGGACGCGTTGCTCAATCCGTATGATCATGCCTGTCTCAACGATCTGCCGGATTTCGCCCGGGCGAATCCGACCAGTGAAAACATTGCGAGGACGCTTTACCGGAAGCTCGCCGCGCGGATGAACGACGGCAACGTCCGGGTGCGGGCGGTCCGGGTCAGCGAATCGGACAGCAGCCGCGCCACCTATTTCGAAGACGAAGACGATGGCGACGGTGCGGGTATTTGAGACGTTCCTGAGTCTGCAGGGGGAATCCACCCATGCCGGGCGGTTGTGCTGGTTCATCCGGCTGGCCGGGTGCAATCTGGACTGTTCCTATTGCGACACCCGTTGCGCGCGGTCGTTCGACGCGGGACGGGAGGTGGCGACGGCGGATCTGGCGGCGGCGGCATCCGCCTCCGGTGCGCCGCTGGGGGAGGTGACCGGCGGCGAACCACTGGCACAGTCCGGCACGCCGGAGCTGCTGGAGCGGTTGCTGGCGACCGGCATGGATGTGGCACTGGAAACCAACGGAGCCGTGGACATTGCGGTCGTGCCGCGCGGCGTCTGCCGGATTGTGGATTACAAGCTGCCGTCCAGCGGGATGGCGGACCGGATGCTGGAGCGGAATTTCCACTGTCTGACGCCGCGGGACGAGGTGAAGTTTGTAGTAGGCTCCCGGGAGGATTATGAATTTGCCGGGGCAACCATTCGCCGGTTTCGCTTGCCGGAGCAGACCCTGAATCTTCTGATGAGTCCGGTGTGGGGAGCGGTGTCGTGGGAAGAACTGGCGGGTTGGATCATCGCGGACCGGCTGCCGGTGAGAATGCAGTTGCAGCTGCATAAACTGATCTGGGGCGCCGACCGGCAGGGAGTGTGAAAGAAGCATGACGAAGAAAAAAGCAGTGATTCTGGTAAGCGGCGGACTGGACTCCGCAACCGTTCTGGCGCTGGCGAAGCGGGACGGGTTTGACTTGTACGCGCTGAGTTTCGATTACGGCCAGCGGCACCGGTGCGAACTGGCGGCGGCCGCCGCCGTTGCCGCCGCCGCCGGAGCGAAGCATCTGACGATGACGATCGACCTGCGTGCCTGGGGCGGCTCGGCCCTGACGGATGACGCGGTGGCGGTCCCCGAGGCCGGCACCGCGGCGGGTGTACCGGCGACGTATGTGCCGGCGCGCAACCTGATTTTTCTGTCGTTCGCCACGGCCTGGGCGGAAGTGCTGGGCGCGCGTGATGTTTTCATCGGCGTCAACAGTGTGGATTATTCGGGGTATCCGGACTGCCGTCCGGCGTTCATCGCGGCGTTCGCAGAAGCGGCCCGGCTCGGCACCTGTGCGGTGGACGAAAACTGGTCATACCGGATTCAGGCGCCGTTGCAGCATCTGAGCAAGGCGGAGATTATCCGTACCGGAACGGAGCTCGGCGTGGATTATGCGCTGACGACGAGTTGTTACAATCCGGATGCGGCGGGACGCGCCTGCGGGCATTGCGACAGCTGCGCCTTGCGGAAAGAAGGGTTTGCCGCGGCGGGCGTGCCGGACCCGACCCGGTACGCGGTAAAATGAGAAGCGTGCTGGCGGCGCTGCTGCTGTTGCTGCCGGCGGTGACGGGACGTGCCTGCGG
>CASFXO010000327.1 GCA_949298665.1 uncultured Lentisphaeria bacterium | reverse complement strand
CAACATATCGTCAGAGCTCCGGCATTTCAAGCGCCAACGATGCAAAAACGGGCCCCGTCCGGCAGATGAAATAAAAAAACAACGCTTTCCTAACCGATTTCAGCAACCATCCAGTACCGGGAGAATAAAAAAACTGCCGGATCGGTCACGGAAGACCGGTCCGGCAGTTCGGGGCATCTTCGCCGTGGAACAAGCCACCGTCGGCAGCAGTCATACAGACCTCGGCAGGAAGGCGGCCCTTTCAGAACAGGCTTGTGGGCGAGGGGTTGAAATATTTGTAGTTCTGCTTGGCGTATTTCTGAAGTCCGTGCGCAGTCACCTGATCGAAGGGGTATTTGATCACCACCCAGGTTTCCTCGTCGCTGTCCAGCGGCTGGGGATTGAAGGTGCACTGAAAGTATTTGTCGATCATCATCGCCACCGGTTCGTCCCGGAACTGCAGCGACATCATGGTCCAGATCCGGCTGCCGCGTTCGTCCAGCTGCAGGGCGATGTCGTAGCAGTCGGGGCGGTCGGCGCGCGGCAGCAGTTTGATGTCCTTGACCTGCTTGGAGCTGAAGAACTGATTGGTGTTGATCCAGAGTTTTTTGCCGTCGAAGGTGGAGATCTCCGCTTCCAGATCTCCGGCGCGGGGATATTTCACCACCTGGTAGAGTGCGATGACGTATTTGGGCTGATATTCTTCGCCGAACGTGCTCTTGGAAGGAGTCAGGGCCTCTTCCCAGGCCTCGTTGAGCGTTTCACAGCCGGCTATGGTCAGAAGCGCCGCGGCTGCGGCGAACAGACGGAGTACTTTGCGGACAGCCATAAAAATTCCTTCCCGTTGTGTTGGTACAAACAGTTTTTTTTAAATATAGCCACATCTCGGAAAAATAGCAAATCGGCGTCTGGCAAAAAAAAAGTCAGGGTGTATATTGCCCGATATATATCTAATCGGGAGTGATGTTTCTTATGGACCTGGAATCTGTTGCCGACTGCCGGTATCTGGTCATCGGCGATCCGGTCGCCCACAGCCGTTCGCCGGAAATGCAGAATGCGGGCTTTTCCGCGCTGGGGCTGGGGCGTCCGTACGGAAAGTTGCGGGTGACGGCGCCGGAACTGGGCGATTTTGCACGCTATGCGTCCGAAAATCTGGATGGATTCAATATTACTGTCCCCCACAAGGGGGGGATTCTGCCGTATCTTGCCGGTATTTCCGCGACGGCGAAACTGGCGGGGAGCGTCAATACCGTCTGCTGTCGGGACGGCGCGCTGTACGGGGATTCCACGGACGGGTATGGGCTGGAAGGCGCGTTGCGCGAGGCGTTCGGGGTGGAGCCGGAGGGGATGGAGCTGCTGTTTTTCGGAACCGGCGGGGCGGCGCGGGCGACGGCGTTTCATTTGGCGGCGCGGGGGGCGCGTTCGATTTTTTTCGTCAACCGCACGCCGGAACGGGCGGAATCGTTGCGGCGGGAGGTCGCGGCGGCTTTTCCGGCGCTTCAGACTGCGACCGCGGCGCTGCAGGACGAAAGCGCGGTGAAGGCTTTGCTGCGCCGTTCCCGGGTGGTGGTTCAGGCAACCAGTCTCGGATTGAAACCGGATGATCCGTCGCCGGTGCCGCCGGAATGGCTGGCGTGCAATCCGCAATTGTGCTGTTTTGACACGATTTACCGGGCGACGCCGTTTCTGCGGGGCGCGGCCGCGCTGGGTCTGCCGGTGGCGGACGGGCGTGCCATGCTGCTGTATCAGGGAGTGAAATCATTGGAAATCTGGACCGGCCGCACCGCGCCGCTGGAAGCGATGCGGGCCGCATTGGAACGGAGTTTGCAAAAATGATTGGTCTGACTGCGGGACTTAATGACTGGTGGATTCGAGCGGGATTGTACGATCCGGGCTGGATCCGGGGATTCTGGCTGACGGCGGCGTTCCTTTACGGCAGTTGCATGGGGAGTTTTCTCAACGTCTGCGTCTGGCGGATTCCGCTGGGGGAATCGATCGCGGACGCGCCCTCCCATTGTCCGAAATGCGGCGCGTTGATCCGCTGGTATGATAACATTCCGATCTTCAGCTATCTGCGGTTGCGTGGAAAATGCCGTCATTGCGGCATGCCCATTTCGCCGCGGTATCTGATTGTGGAGACACTGACCGGTCTGCTGTTCGCCGGAGCGCTGGCGGCGGTGGGCTGGAGTTCGCAGCCGCCGGGGAAAATACTGTTGTACTGTCCGATGCTGATGCTGATCATCACCACGGCGATGATTGACTGGGAGCATCGGATCATTCCGGATCTGACGACTTATCCGGCGATGATTTTCGGGGTGGCGGTTTCGGTGGCGCTGCCGTCGGTCTGGGGGATGCGAAGCCACTGGTGGTCCGGCGGGTGGTCGCTCGGATCGCTGCTGGTGGCGGGGATCTTTCTGGGCGCGTTCGCCTGGCTGGGGCGGAAAATCGCCGGAAGAGACGTCATGGGCTGGGGCGATGTGAAATATCTGATGGCGGCGGGGGCGCTGCTGGGAATTTACGGGGCGTTCTTCTCATTGCTGGTGGGATCGTTCGCGGGAGCCGCGTATGGTGTGGCGGTGGCGTTGCGCCGGAAGCGGCGTTTGCGGCGGACGGCGATTCCGTTCGGACCGTTTCTGGCGGGGGGATCGCTGATCTGGATTTTCTGCGGCGAATGGCTGACCCGCGGATATTTCCGGTGGCTGGGGGGGCAATGAGACTTTGGGCCATGCTGTTGCCGGCTGCCTTCGCATGTTTGGCGGGGGGAGCGGTGGAATTCGGCATGGCGCCATCGCATATCGCCGATTCGCCTGCCGGATTGCTGGAGCATCCGGAGCAATGGCGCCCGGTCTGGAAACAACTCTCCTTATTCAAGGTTTATGATGCCCAGTTGTCGGGAAAAAGCTGGGCGAAACCGGTGGACCCGGCGCTTCTGACCGCATTTCTGCATCGGACCGGGCTGGGGCTGGGTGTGGAATACGGCGACCGCTTCGGGCATTTTCGGGAAGACGCCGGACAGCGGATCGCCGCCGACATACTTCGTACCATCCGGCCGATTCATGAAGCGGGGGGGACTGTGTCGTCGCTGCATTTGGACGGTGCGGTGGTGCGCATGCTGTCCGGCGTGCGGAGCGGGCCGAACGGCGATTCCGGTAACGGCCGGTTCGATCTGCCCACGGCGGCGCGGGTGGTGGCGGAGGTGTTTTCCCATATCCGGCGGAGCCGTCCGGAAATCCGGATCGGCCTGGTGGTCAATCTCATGAATTACGATTGGTCGGAGACGGTGCCGGGGGCACTGGGGCGCTGGACGGCGGAGAGCGGCGTGTATTACCGGGATGTACTGGCGGCGGTCTGCTCCGAGCTGCAAAAGAACGGAGATCGACTGGACTTTCTGGAAGTGGATGCGCCGTTCAATTATTATGAACTGCGCCAATCCCCGGTAACCGGGAAGCCGTTTTCCGGCGGCGCTTTGCTGAAGGCGGTCCGGGACTGGTGTCGTGATCACGATGTCACATTTCATCTGGTGGTCAATTGTGAACCGCGGGAGCCGTTCGGCGATTATCCGGACGCGATGTCGCCGGATCAGGCGGCGGCGGGGGCGGCCCGATTCCGGCAGGGGGGACTGGCTTATCTGGCGGCGCTGGAGCGGGAGGGGATCCGGCCGGATCTGATTTTGTTTCAATCGTGGTACCGGACGCCGGTGCGGAATCTGCCGTTGTCCGATCCTGACTCTTTTATCGGGACGGTGCGGTGTTGGCTGCAATCACCGGCACTGCCGCCGCCGGAACGACTCCCGCGTTAACCGAAGCGTCCGGATCTTCCCCCATCAGCACGGCGCCGGAAGGAAAGAACCGAAAAGCACGTGCGCGGTTCCTTGCCGAGGCGTCTGGGCTGTGAAAGGAATCCGCAAAGTCTTGCACCGGCGCGGTCGCCGGTTCCATATTTCGCCCCCGTATGCGCTTTCCCGATCGGACTTATGCGGTTTCCGGAGAAGAGCGGGTCAGCAGCACCACGGCCATGGCGGCGATGCCTTCCTCGCGACCGCAGAATCCGAGCCGCTCGGTGGTGGTCGCTTTGACGGAAACCGCGTTCAGATCGCAATGGAGCACCGCGGCGAGATTGGCCCGCATCCGGTCGCGCCGGGGAGCGAGTTTCGGTG
>CASFXO010000326.1 GCA_949298665.1 uncultured Lentisphaeria bacterium | reverse complement strand
GGATCTTGCAATTCGCTGGTACGGCGTGATGGCGGCGGTCGGTTTTCTGGCGGCCACGGCGCTGGTGTGCTGGAATCGCCGAATGGCGAAGATGAGCAGCGATCAGGCGACCGGGGTGGTGATGACGGCGATGATTGCCGGGGTGATCGGGGCGCGGATTTTTTATGTAATCCAGTTTTTTTCGAGTTTTCGGGATAATTGGCTGGGAATTTTCCGGATTGACCGGGGGGGATTGGTATTTTACGGTGGTTTTTTCCTGGCGCTGATTGCGGTCTGGGGGTATTGCCGATGGCAGCGTCTGGAGTTGCTGCGGGTGTTCGACGTGATGACGCCGGCGCTGGCGATCGGGCATGCGGCGGGAAGGATCGGCTGCTTTCTGAACGGCTGTTGTTACGGCAGGCCGACGGCGCTGGCCTGGGGGGTGCTGTATCCGGCGGGGAGCGTTCCCGCGCGGCAGTATCCGGGACAGGCGCTGCACCCGGTGCAGTTGTATGAGGCGGGGCTGAATGTGCTGATGTTCGGCGTGCTGATGTGGCTGGTGCGTCGGGGGAAGCGGGGGACGGCCTCCGCAGGATATTTGACGTTGTACGGATTGATGCGTTTCGGAGATGAATTTTTCCGGGGCGATCACCGGCAGTTCTGGAATGGCTTCACGCCGGCGCAGGTGATCGGATTGGTTCTGGTGCCGGTGGGAATCGGGCTTCTGATTTATTTCTGGCGGCATGAAAAACAATCGGCGTGAGTGGGTGATCGGGCCGGAACTGGCCGGCGAGCGTCTGGACCGCGCGCTGGCGCGTCTGGCGCCGGACTGGTCGCGGACGTGGTTGCAGCGGCAGATCCGCGAAGGGGGCGTGCGGGTGAATGGAGTGGCCGTCGCTCTGCCGCGGCTGCCGCTGGAACCCGGTATGACGGTCGCACTGGTAATACCGGAGGCGCGGAAGAAAGAATTGTCGGCGGAAGCGTTCGAGTTTCCGATTCTGTTTGAAGATGAATGGATGCTGGTGATCGACAAACCGGCCGGGGTGGTGGTGCACCCCGCGGCAGGCAACCATTCCGGAACGGTGGTCAATGCGTTGCTGGGGCGTTATCCGGAACTGGGAGAACTGGCGGAGGAGACCGGAGACCGCCCCGGAATCGTGCATCGGCTGGACAAGGACACGTCCGGCTGTCTGATGGTGGCGAAGACGCCGCAGGCGATGTTCCGGCTCACGGCCGCGCTGGCGGCGCGCGAAGTGCATAAGACGTATCTTGCGCTGGTGCGCGGAGAGGTGCGGAAAAATACGGAGAAATTGGTCAGCCTGATCGGACGGCATCCGGTGCAGCGTCAGAAAATGGCGGTGGTTTCCCGCAATGGCAAAGAAGCGGTAACGCTCTACCGGAAGATTGACGTGATGACGTCCGGTCGGGAAAAGGGAACCCTCCTGGAAGTGGACATTCTGACCGGCCGGACGCACCAGATCCGGGTGCATCTGGCTTCGATCGGACATCCGGTGCTGGGGGACGGGACATACGGGGGGAAGTCGGAGGCGTTTCCGGCAGGCAGGCAGATGCTGCATGCGTGGCGGATTGATTTTCCGCACCCGGCTTCCGGGGAGCGGGTCTGTTGCCGGGCGCCGGTGCCGGAGGATATGCGCGAATGGTTGCGGGGCATGGAGGCGGGAGCCGACTATGAATGAAAAATGGCCGAAAGTCGTGGCGGTGGCGGCGCCGTCCGGACCGCTGTCCCGGGAGAAGGCGCTTGCCGGAATCCGGGCGCTGGAAGGGCTGGGCATGGAGGTCCGGGTCGCCCCTCATGTGTTTGCGGGGCATCCGGAGTTGCCGTATCTTGCTGCGCCGGTGACGGAACGGGTGGCGGATTTGCACTGGAGCTGGCATGATGAGACGGTGGAGGCGGTGTGGTGTCTGCGCGGCGGATACGGTGCGGCGCAGCTGCTGCCGTTTCTGGATTGGGAACTGTTGCGGCGGCGGAAGCTGCCGGTGATCGGTTTCAGCGATATTACCGCGCTGCATTGGGCGATGGTGTGCCGGGGGGCGGGGACGCCGGTGGCGGCACCGATGATCGGACGCATGGCGGATGCGGTGCATAACGGGTATGTGATGGAGCAGCTGGCGGCGGCTTTTGCACCGAGTCCGACGGGAGGTAGACTGGTGGCGCCGGAGGGGGGGTACTGGGGAGTTTTGCGTCCCGGGAAAGCTGCGGGGCGGCCGCTGGTGGGGAATCTGGCGGTGGCGGCGTCCCTGTGCGGGACGGGTTATCTGCCGTCTGCACGGGGGCGGATTGTGGTGTTTGAAGAGTTGAACGAAGCGGTTTACCGGGTGGACCGATATCTGACGCAGCTGGAGCAGAATGGTTTCTTTGAAGGCTGTGCGGCGGTGCTTTTCGGCGGGTTTCTCCATTGCGGGGATCCGGGCGAGCGGGAGGTGCTGTTCCGGCGGGCGCTGAATTGGACGTCGGGGCCGGTGGGAACGGGATTTCCGTTCAGTCACGGTGAACGCATCGGGTCTTTTTCCTTTGAACAGGAAATTCTGGTGAATCTGGAGTGACGGGAAGATGAGCGCCAATCAGGAATATCTGCAGCGGCTGCGGCGGATCATGCCGTGGGGGAGCAGCACTTGTTCCAAAGCGGCGGTGTGGCCGCCGGAGGAGCCGGCGGTGCTGGTGCGCGGGCGTGGCTGCCGGGTCTGGGATGCGGACGGCCGGGAGTTCATCGATTTCAAGAATGCGCTGGGGCCGGTGACGCTGGGATATGCGTTTGCGGAAGTGAACACGGCCATTCGCCGCCAGCTGGAGAACGGGATTTTGTTCAGCGCGCCGCACCCGCTGGAAGCGGAGACGGCGGAACTGCTGTCCTCGCTGGTGCCGTGGCTGGAACAGGTGCGTTTTCTCAAAACCGGCGGCGAGGCGATGGCGGCGTGTTTCAAGATCGCGCGGGCCTGGACCGGACGGGACCGGGTGATCCAGATCGGCTACAACGGCTGGTTGAACAGTCTGGCGGGAGGCGCGGCGGTGTTGCCGGGACGTCCGGCGGCGGCGGTGCCGTGCGGGGTGCCGGAGGCTCTGTCGCAGCTGCATGCGGCGCTGCCCTGGAACCGGGCGGACGAAGTGGCGACGGTGCTGGAACGGCATGCCGGGGAGGTGGCCGCGATTGCGGTCGCCATGGATTATCCGGGTGCCGCGGCGGGAAAGATGTTCTATCCGGAATTGCGGCGTCTGGCGGATCAACATGGGTGTCTTTTGATTTTCGATGAAATCGTTACCGGGTTCCGACTGGCGCATGGCGGTGTCGGGGAATACTTCAACGTGCGTCCCGACCTGGCGGTTTTCGCGAAGGGCATTGCCAACGGGATGCCGCTGTCGGCCTACGGCGGGCGGCGGGAGGTGATGGCGGTGCTGGAGCGGGCGATCGTCTCCTCCACGTACGGAGGCGAAACGCTGTCGCTGGCGGCGTGCTCGGCGGTTCTGTCCTTTTACCGGGATCACGATGTCATCGGACATTTGTGGCGGACCGGACGACGGATGTGGGATGGGGTCGAGGAACTGTTTCGCCGTTATGGAGTGCCGGCGCGTCCGGCGGGACTGGCGCCGGTGCGTTTTTTTCAGTGGGAGCCGGGGCAGGAAGCGGTACGGGAACGGGTGATGCG
>CASFXO010000325.1 GCA_949298665.1 uncultured Lentisphaeria bacterium | reverse complement strand
AAGGCCGTGGTCGCGGGATATCGGCGACAATACCCGGATCGGGAGATCCCGGCGCCGGAGAATTTCGCAATGAGTCCGGGGCAGGGGGTCTCCGCCCGGGTGGCGGGCAGGACGCTGCTGGCGGGCAATGAAAGACTGTTTCGCGAGGCCGGAATCGAACCGGACGCGACGGTGCGGGAGGCCGTGTGCCGCGAAGGTGCCGCAGGGGCCACTCTGGTCCGGCTGGCGGTGGACGGGCGGTTCTGCGGACTCATTGCGCTTGCGGACGAAATCCGGGAACACGTGCCCGGCACCATTGCCGCGTTGCGGGCCAGGCAGGTGCGGCCGGTGCTGTTGACCGGCGACCATCGTCCCGCGGCGCAGCGGATCGCCGGGCAGGCCGGGATTGAAGAGTTTCTCGCGGAGTGTCTGCCGGAAGACAAACTCGACTGGATCGACCGTTGCACCCGGGAAGGGGAACCGGTCTGCATGGTCGGAGACGGCGTCAACGACGCCCCGGCTCTGAAGAAGGCCCGGGTCGGCATCGCCATGGGAGGAATCGGCAGCGACATCGCCGTGGATGCCGCCGATATCGTGCTGGTGAATGACGATATCCGGCAGCTGCCTTTTCTGGTGCGTCTGGCGCGGCGGACCATGAGTACGATCCGATGGAATCTGTCGCTTTCCATGATTCTGAATTTCGTCGCGATCATCCTCGCGGGGGTCGGGATTCTCAATCCGGTGGTCGGGGCGCTGGTACACAATGCCGGTTCGGTACTGGTGGTCGTGAATTCCGCCCTGCTGCTGAACTGGAACGGCGGGGAGGCTTCTCCGGCGGTTCCTTCCGCACCGGAGCCGTAAAAAAACTTTTCGGTGATTTGCAAAAAATGCCGTCCGGGATATGGTATCCATATCGTCAACTGCGAAAAAAGGCGGGAAAATGAAAAATTTGTCTGCATGGATTTCGTGCGCTGCAATGGCCTTGCTGCTGGCCGGCTGCTGCTGCTGAAAACGGCGCTGTGTCCGGCTTCAAAACGTATGAAAAGCGGATTCCGGTTGCGGAGGAAAAATCAGTCCGGTCGGGTATGGCGGTTTTTGGGGGGGGCCGGAGGAGCGCCGCATGAATGGGATTCCGGGGCGACGGACGCCCCCGGAAGCGTTGTCGTAGAAACTTGAACGTGGAAACAAGGTGGACACCATGATGCATTCGCTGGTTGAACAACGCTATCAGCAGGCCCGGGAACAGTTTGCCGAATGGGGCGTCGATACGGAAAAGGCGCTGGAAACGCTGGCGCAGCTGCCGATTTCGCTGCACTGCTGGCAGGGGGACGACGTCACCGGTTTTGAACAGTGCGGCGGCGGTCCGTCCGGCGGCATCCTTGCCACCGGCAATTAGCCGGGAAAGGCCCGGACTCCGGCGGAACTGCGCCGGGATCTGGAACAGGCGTTCGCCCTGATTCCCGGGCAGAAACGCCTCAATCTTCATGCCGTTTATCTGGATACCCCGGAACGGGTGGAGCGCAACCGGATCCGGCCGGAACATTTTCAAAGCTGGATCGACTGGGCGGCGGAACAGCGGATCGGCCTGGATTTCAATCCGACCTGTTTCGGGCACCCGATGGCGGCATCGCAGTTGACGCTGTCCCATCCCGACGCGGCGGTGCGGCAATTCTGGGTGGAGCATGTGCGCGCCTGCCGCCGCATCGCGGCGGAGATGGGACGGCAGCTTCAGACGCCCTGCATCATGAACATCTGGGTGCCGGACGGTTTCAAGGACGTGACCGTGGACCGGGCCGGAGCCCGGGAGCGGCTGGAGGCGTCGCTGAACGAGGCGCTGGCGGAATCCTTTCCGGCACAGTGGATGCGGGACGCCGTGGAACCGAAGCTGTTCGGGATCGGCGTCGAGAGCTGCACGGTCGGTTCGGCCGAATTTTATCTGGGTTACGCCATCCGGCACCATCTGATGCTCTGTCTGGATGCCGGACATTTTCACCCGACGGAGGTGATCAGCGACAAGATCAGCGCGGTGCTTCAGTTCGTCGATGAAATCCTGCTGCACGTAAGCCGTCCGGTTCGCTGGGACAGCGATCATGTGGTGGTGCTGGATGATGAGCTGCGGGCCATTGCCCGGGAGGTGGTCCGGCAGGATCTTCGCCGGATTCACATCGGACTGGATTATTTCGACGGCACCATCAATCGGCTGATCGCCTGGGTGGTCGGGACACGGAACATGCAGAGGGCGCTGCTCGGAGCACTGCTGGAGCCGGCGGCGGAATGGACGCGGCTGGAGCAGGCGTTCCGGAACGGACGCAAGCTGGCGTTGATGGAGGAATATCGGACGCTGCCGCTGGGGGCGGTATACGACTGGTTCTGTCAGCGGGAAGGTGTTCCGGTCGGCGCCGGATATCTCCGGACAGTGGAGGAATATGAACGGACGGTATTGAGCCGTCGCTGAAACGGCGCGGTGGAAGCGAGAACGGAGACGGAAGGAGTCTGAGAATGGAACTGCATCCGCGGGAACAGCTGGTAAGGTTCATGCGGCGGATTTATGAAAGGGGATTGACGACGACGTCCGGCGGGAATCTGTCGATTCTCGATGACGCGGGCAATCTGTGGATCACCCCCGGCGGCATCGACAAGGGGGGCCTGGTGCCGGAAGACATTGTCTGCGTCCGGCCGGACGGCAGCCGGGAGGGACGGCATCAGCCGAGCAGCGAATATCCGTTTCACCGCTCGGTTTATCAACTGCGGCCGGAGGTGCGGGCCGTGATGCACGCGCATCCGCCGTTGACGGTGGCGTTCAGCATCGCCGGGGTTCGCCCGGATCCGGCGCTCTGTCCGGAGTTTCATGCGGTCTGCGGCGACGTGGGGTTCGCTCCCTACGACGTGCCGGGCAGTGAGGCGCTGGGAGGCAAGGTCGGTGCGGCTTTTGCCGAAGGATACGACTCCGTACTGCTGGAAAACCACGGCGTCTGTGTGGTCGGCACTTCTCTGGGCGAGGCCTATGGGCGGCTGGAACTGCTGGATTTTCTCTGTCGGGCGCAGAATCAGGCCGTCCGGCTGGGGGGCGTGCGTGACCGAAGCGGCGCGGCCGCGGCGGCGTGTCCGCGGTATCGCACTCCGGCGGCGGGGGCGGTGCCGTCTGCGGCGGATCCGGAAGAGGTGGAGGCGCGGCGGCAATTGGCGGCGATGACGCAGCGCGCCTGGCGTCAGGAATTGTTCAGCAGCGCCGTCGGCGTCTGCGCCTTGCGGCTGAAGGACGGGTCTTTGCTGCTGCCGTCGGCTTCGGCCGACCGGGCGGCGATGACGGCGGAGGACTTTGTCCGAATTCCCGCCGGGAGCCGGGCGGGGGCGGACGGCGATCTGGCGGAACTGCTGCGGCGGGTGCTGGCGCTTCATCCGGAAGTCCGCGCGGTTTTTGCGGCCATGCCGCCGCAACTGACGGCTTACGGGCTGTCGGGTCGTCCATTTGATCCGCGGGTGATTCCGGAAAGCTATATTCTGCTGCGGGAACTGCCGTCGTTTGAAATCGGCACGGATCCGGCGGCGACGGCGGCGCTGGAGCGGACTTTTTCCGCGCGGTATCCGGTGGTGCGGATGGCGAACGGCTGGGTGCTGACCGGCGGTGCCACGCTGCATGAGGCGTTCGACCGGCTGGAGGTGGCCGAATTCAGCGCGCGGGCGGCGATCGAGGCCGGAACGCTCGGCGGAATGCGGCCGATGTCGGAATCACAGGTAGCCGACCTGATCCGGGCCTTCCGGTTGCCGGAATAATCGATCGGAAAAGACAGGGGGATGCCATGAAGGAAGCATGGTTTCTGGCATTTGATCTCGGCGCGTCCAGCGGCCGGGCCATTCTGGGAAAACTGGAGTCCGGTCAGTGGACGCTGAAGGAGGTGCACCGTTTCCCGAACGCCCCAGTGACGACGACGGATGGACTCGTCTGGGATTATCCGCGGTTGCGGGAGGAGTTGAAAACAGGTCTGCGGCGGGCATTGACCGAGGCGCCGCGTCTGGCCGGGATCGGTATCGATACCTGGGGGGTGGATTATGTATTGTTCGACCGGACGACCGGGGAAATCCGGCGTTTGCCGTACCATTACCGCGATGCACGCACGCTGGCGGCGGAGGCGGAAGTCCGGAGCCGGATCGCTCCGGAGGAGCTGTACCGGCGGACCGGGATTCAGCACATGCGGATCAACACGCTCTACCAGCTGGTGGCACACCGGCAGCGGCATCCCGGCGATTTTGAAAACAGTTATCTGCTGATGATGGCCGATGCGCTGGGACGGTCGCTCGGGGGGGATGCCCGGGCGGAATATACCAATTGCAGTACCGGCAATCTGCTGAATATCCGGACGCGGCAATGGGATTGGGAGTTGATCGACCGCCTGGATTTACCGCGTGACGTTTTTCCGCCGATCGCGGCACCTTGCACGGTGGGAGGCGTGCTTTCGAAGACCTTGCAGCAGGAACTGGACTGCGGACCGATTCCGATCTGGAAAGTCGGCTCACACGACACGGCCAGCGCAGTGGCCGCGGTGCCGTTCGCCGAAGCCTCCGGCGGTGCCTACATCAGCGCCGGGACCTGGGCGCTGCTGGGAACCGAACTCACGCAACCGTTTCCGTCGCCGGAGGCGGAACGGAGCGGTTTCACCAACGAAGGCGGGTTGAACGGCACCATCCGCTTCCTGACCAATATCATGGGCAGCTGGCTGCTGCAGGAGATCCGGCGCACCTGGAAGGAAGAGGGGCGGGAACGATCGTTCGCGGAGATGGAAGCGCTGGCCCGGGAGGCGGAGCCGTGTCGTTTTCTGGTGGATCCGAATGATGCGGGATTTGTCGAACCGGGCGACATGCCGGTCCGGATCCGGGCGTATTGCACGCGGACGGGGCAGGGGGCGACGCTGTCCGATGCGGAGGTGGTGCGGGCGGTATACGATTCGCTGGCGCTTTACTTCTGCGGCAAATTAAACGAAATGGAACAGGTGCTGGGCCGGTGTTATGCCTGTCTCCATGTGGTGGGTGGAGGAACCCGGGACCGGCTGCTGATGCAGTTGACGGCGGATGCGCTGGGCCGTCCGGTGGTGGCCGGTCCGGTGGAGGCGACGGCCGTGGGCAATCTGTTGGGACAGGCCATGGCGGCGGGCGTGTTGAAGGACCTGAAAGAGGCGCGGAAGACGGTCAGAACGTCTTTCCCGACGGAGCGTTATGAACCCCGGGCGGCGTCGCATGCGCGGTTCCGGCAGGCGGCGGAGCGCCTCGCGGCATTGACGCGGCGCGGAATGGACGATGATGCAAAAACACAGTGAATGAAAGCGGTTGCAAGGCGGGGAGCGGAAACATGCGGCAGTTGACATGGCCGGTAAAAATTTCGTACGGGATCGGGGCGTTCGGCAAGGATCTGGTGTATGCGATCGTCGCGACGTTTTACATGTTTTATCTGACGGACGTCTGCAAAATCGATCCGATTTTCATCGGAAATCTGTTTCTGTTCGCCCGACTGTTCGACGCGGTGAACGACCCGGTCATGGGGTTGGTGGTGGACAATACCCGGACCCGCTGGGGCAAGTTCCGGCCGTGGATTCTGCTGGGGACGATTCTGAACGCGGTGGTGCTGGCGTTTCTGTTTTTGAATCCCGGTCTGGACGGGGGGCGTCAGTTGACCTACATTGCGGCGACTTATCTCCTGTGGGGCGTTACCTATACCTTGATGGACATTCCCTACTGGTCGATGATTCCGGCGCTGACGGACGATGAGAAGGAGCGCGACACGATTTCGGTGATTCCCAGAATTTTCGCCAGCGTGGCGTGGATGCTGATCGGGTATTTCGGGTTGTCGCTGGTGAATCGCCTGGGGCGGGGGGATCAGGCGGGCGGTTTCGCCCGGCTGGGTGTGGTGATCGCGGTGGTGTTCGTGATTTGTTCCGTGATTACCTTTTTCTGTGTGAAAGACCGGGGGACCGCGCCGGGAGAAGCGCCGCGGCGGCGGACATCCGTCCGGGAGATGATTGCCGTGCTGGTGAAGAACGATCAGGTGCTCGTGGTGCTGGCGCTTTCGCTGCTGTTCAACCTTTCGTTTCAGCTGACCAACGGGTTTGCGGTGTTCTACTGCAAATACGTGATCGGGGATCAGGAGATCGTGTCCGTTTATCTGCTGGCGGCGGGGATTGCGCAGTTGTGCGGACTTTTCGGTTATCCTTTTCTGGCTTCCCGGATCGGGCGCCGGACGGTGTTCGCGGCATCGGGGGTTTTGCCCGTGCTGGGGTTTGCGGTGCTGCTGCTGGGGGTGTTTCCCGCGGAAGGGGCGGGGCTGCGCGGGACGGTTTTTCTGACCGGAGCGGTCATCAATTTCGGGATCGGACTTTCGCTGGGACTGCTCACCGTCATGCTGGCCGACGTGGTCGACTACGGCGAATACAAGCTCGGAACCCGGAATGAAAGCATTCTTTTCTCCACGCAGACGTTTGTAGTGAAATTCGCCGGGGCGTTGAGCGGCTTCATCACCGGCGCGGGATTGACGCTGATCGGCTTCGTTGCCGATACCGTCCAGACGCCGGGCACGGTGCTGGGAATCCGGGTGATCATGGGGGGCATTCCCATTTTGTTCACGCTGCTGTATCTGATCATCTACAGCCGTTTCTATCGTCTGAACGGCGCGTTTCTGCTGGAGGTGAAGCAGGCGCTCCGTTCCGGGGAGTGAAAGGACCGCCGGTACCGGTTTCTGCGTTTTACCGCGGACGGTTCTGCGGCCGTTCGCCGGCGGGGGGGACGGCCGCCGGGTGGTTTCGGGCGCGGCGGATTTTCTGCAGCTGCTGTCGCGTGGCCCGGCCGATGGCGCCGTTGGCAAAGATGCCGACGTTCATGGTCACTCCGGCGCCTTTTCCGCAGAGGGATCGCAGCAGTCGCAGCAGCCGGTCGTCGTCGTAGAGCGGCGGTTCCATGGCATCGGGAGCTGGATTCTGGAGAAACGGCACCGGGGGCGGCAGGGACTCCGGCGGCTCGGCGCCGTGCCACCAGAAGGCATCCACCGGAAAAAGCAGATGCCAGAGCGTCTGCGGATATTGCGGAAGCGTTCTGGTTTGCGGCTGAAACCCCTCCTGTTTTTCTCCCAGACGCGGCAGGTTTTCCCACAACTGGGCCGTTTCCCCGGCATAATAATCGAATCCGGCATCGGCGATCCAGCCGATGTGTGCCGCAGAAATGACGCCATGATTGAAGGTGACGACCGCATCGGGATTGCCGGCTCTGGCGGCTTCGTACCACATGAGCCAGAGCATGCGGGAACAGGAGAAGATATCCCATGCGTAACAGCCGTCAAACCACCAGCCGTCCAGCAGGGAACCCAGTTCTTCCGCCCAGAAGCGGATCACCTCGCACCAGCGGCGCTGGAATTCTGATTGCGCGGTTCCGGGGGTGCGGTTCCAGGCAAAACCGCGCTGGAGGGCGGTATTGGCCGCAATTTCGCAGGGGAGGTACGCCAGGAACCGTTTCCCGCGCTGCTTGAGCGCGGCCGCGATCTCCCGGGCCAGATGGCGCCGGGCGGTGTGTCCCGTCCCCGCATACCGGTCGATGACCGGATTGGGGGCGTTGTAGAAGCCGGTATTCTGCCCGAAGGTGAAAATCAGCCAGTCGGCGCCGGTGGCGTCGAAATCCTGCATGAATGTTTTTACGTCGAACTGCCGTACCACCCGTTCCGGATCTTTTTCGCAGGAACCGTCCGGAGCAAACAGCAGCGGGGGAAGATAATGGACCATCAGGCCATATCGTCCGGACATCCAGTCGGCGCGAAGTTTCATGGTCGCTTTTTTTCTCCGGTGCGGGACGGCAGGGGTATCGACTCCGCCGTGAATGAATGAACGGGAAATTTTCATTTTTACCATACCGGACCATTCGCAGATTGCAAGGGCAGACTGCTGTATTTTCTTCGGATACGGAATGAGACGACAGGGGAAAACGACGCCGCTTCCGCGCGTCCGGGGGGATACGATGCGTTGCCGCGGACGAGGCGAAGCCGGTGTTCCGCCGTGAGGGGAAGTTTCAGGTGGCGCTTTTCCGTTAGAATGAGCGCCACCGCCCGGTCGATGGGAATGCGCGACGTATTCAAAACCAGATCGTAGTTGCAGGCGTCGTCCCATTTCCGGCCGGTGTAGCGGCGGTAATGATTGGCGCGTTCGCGGTTGACCTGGAGAATGGCGCGATCCACCTCCGGCTGAGGCAGACTGGTGTATCCGGCGACCCGCCCGCGGGCAAAATCCAGGTCGGAGCGGACAAATATCCGGAAGCAGCGGGGATGGTCTTTCAGAACGAAATCGGCGCAGCGCCCGACGATGACACAGGATTTCCTGGACGCCAGGGCGCGGATGACGCGGCTTTCGGCCATGAAGAGCGCGTCGTCTTCCGAAAGGGACATTTCCGGAGAAACCCCGCCGCCGTTTTCCACGATCATGTTCAGCATTCCGGCATTGGAGACACTCTGTTCCCTGGGCAGGAGGCGTTCCGGAGAGGAGCCGAGCTCCCGGGCGGCGGCGAAGAGGATGCTCTTATCGTAAAATGGAATTTTCAGGGCGCCGGCCAGCCGTTCCGCCAATTCGTGCCCGCCGCTTCCGTATTGCCGGGAAACCGTGATGACCAGCGGCGCACCGTCGGCGGAGACGGTCGCGGCAGGGGGCGTCTGGCCGCCGGTCAGCCAGTTATCCAGCCAGGACAGATGCGGATTGACCAGCCGGACGATGATCCCCACATAAAACATGGAAAACAGCGTTCCGATGCCGACCATGTCCCAGCGCCACCGTCCCCAGAAGACATAACAGAGGACGACCGCCGCCAGAACCAGAATGACGTCGAAGACGATTTTCACTTTGCCGAAATCGATACGGAAGACTTTGGCGATCGTCGCCGGCAGTCCTTCTCCCGGAATCATGAGAACATCGCAGCGGACTTCCCACGCGACTCCGATTCCCAGGATCGCGCCGCCGAGCACCAGCTGGAGCCACCGCAACGTATAACCGCTCAGCGTGTTGCTCCACTGAAAGGGTTCCGTCAGAAACATGGCAAGATCAGTGAAACTGCCGAAGAGCAGACAGACGCCAAGCTGCAGCAGCTGAATTTTCTGGAAATCTTTCCGCAGCAGCGCAACCTGGGCCGCGACAAAGAAAAACTGCATACAGAAAATATAGCCGCCGATCGTCAGGCCGCCCTGCGGTGCCCGGCTCAGCACATACGGCGGACAGGAAATCGGCGAAGAACCGAGATCGGCGCGCAGTGTCAGTGCAACTCCGAGGGCAAGAATGAATAACGACAGGACAAAGGCGGCATATCGCCGGATTTGTTCCCGGAAATCACGGGTGGTGTTCATGGTTTTTACTCCGCTTTCAAAGGCCTTATGCCGACTCATCCGGAATGATTCGAGAAAACACCAAATATATTGGCATTTTTCATATAATACAATATATTATTTATCGAATATCAATCTTCTTTTTAGATGGTAAACCATGGATTGCAAACGACTGACTTTCTTTTTGTCTCTGGCGGAAACCTTGCATTTCGGTCAGGCGGCGGAGGCCCTGGGAATCGCGCAGTCCGCTCTCAGCCGCCAGATTCGGCTGCTGGAGCAGGAGCTCGGCTGCCCGCTTTTTGATCGCAGCAACCGCTGGAAGGTTTCTCTGACGCCCGCCGGCAGCGCCCTGGTGCCGGAGGCCCGGAAAGTGCTTGAACAACTGGCGCAGGCGAAGTATGCGGCGGTCGCCGCTGCCCGGGGGGAACTGGGCCGTTTCTCGGTGGAAGTGGTGTCTTCGGTGATGAATTTCCCGGCCTTTCTTCGGACTTTGCAGGAGATGCGCATGCGGTATCCCGGATTGCATCTGAATCTTCAGGAGGGGGCGAGCAGCAGGATTTACGAACGGGTACGGCAGCAGGAAATGGATTTGGGCATTCTGCGGATTGCTCCGGCCTCGGACGAAGAACTGGAAATGTGTCTGCTGGCCCGGAACCGGCTGCTGATGGCGTTGCCGGAGAAGCATCCGCTGGCGGGACGGGAACGGCTCTTCCTTCACGACTTTTCCCGTGAACGGTTCATTGTGCCGCGGTCGCCGGACGCAACGCTGCGCGGCAATTCGCTGGACCTGATCTGCCGGAATGCCGGGTTTACTCCGGAAATCGCCCTGGAGACCGAAAACATGAATACCATTCTCCATATTCTTCCGGCTTTGAATTGCGTGACTCTGGTACCTGATTCATTTGCAGGGAAATGCGAAGGGCTGGTATTCCGGGCACTGGAAGACTATTCGGAAACGCTGCCGTTGTCCGCCGTCTGGCGCCGGGACAACCGCTCCCCCGCATTGCGGGCCTTTGTGCGGATCCAGAAACGGCTTCTGAAAACCGGCTGATTCGTTTCGGTTTGGAAGGGTGGCAAAAAAAAGGCCGGGAGTTTTTCCCGGCCCGTTTTCATTGCGGCGCTTCAGAAGATGGTGAGGGCTTTCCCGGCGGCCACGGCGGTACGGCCGTCGGAAACCACAGGCAGCGCCCGGCGGCTTCGGGAAGGGTCGAACCCGCACTTGCCCGCACCGGTGATTTTGCCGTCATATCCAAGGAAGTAGAGATTGCCGTCGGTGGACTGGACCGCCAGCGATTTGCCGGTATCCGCCATGCCGAGGAGCTGTCCCGGGAGGGGGATTGTGGCGACAACCCGCATGGCGCCGTCCGCGAAAACCACGTCGCCGTTGGCCGTGACTGCGGCGAATTTCGCCTTGCCGCCTGCCGGAAGACCGCTTATCCCGACCGGCAATCCCCCCAGTTGCAACGGTTTGTAACGGCTGTCCCGGCCCCGGTCCAGCGGCGTCATGACGTGAACCCGGCTGTCGGTACGCCCGAAAAGTCCCTCCGGCTTTCCGTCTCCGTCGAGGTCGGCGGTCCCCAGTGCCAGCGTCCACGGATCGGTATTACGCTGGAAAAGCACCTGCCCGTCCGGACCGAGCAACTGGTGGTAATAGTATTCCGTGCCGGCCAGGATTTCATCCTCGCCGTCCCCGTCGAGATCGCGGGCGGCACCGACGGTCGCACCATGATAAACCTGACGTTTCCATAACTCCTTTCCGTCCGGGGCAAAGGCATAATAATGCCAGTTTTCCGCGCCCGCGATCAGGGCGTTCCGACCGCCGATGCGTGCGGGGAACAGGGTTTTGACCGTGCCGTTGCGACTCTGGAACTGACGGATGGTCTGCCGCCAGAGTTCCCGGCCCGAACCGTCGAAGGCGTACAGTTCGCCGTTGTCCGGACGTTCCGTCGTCGGCGCGGCGGCCGCCGCCCAGCAGGTCTGGCCGTCGGCGCCGGGGAAGGCGGCGGCGGCGCTGATCCGCCCGGGCAGACGGGTTTCCCACTGCGTCCGGCCGCGGGCGTCCACGACCTGGAATCGGCCATCTTCCATGCCGACGCCGAAAAGACCTTCCGGCGCGGCGGCCAGCACGGTGACGGCCGCGGGCATTTCCCGGGCGATGCCGGAAATGACCGGCACCTCCGGCGTCCGGGGGGCGGTCGCCGGAAGGATTTCGCCGCCGAGAGCCGCAAGGACGGCGGCGGCCTGCGGAAACCGTTCATCCGCTTCGAGAAACAGGTCTTGTTTTTCGGCTGAATTCCATTGAATCGGCCCCAGCCGGAGGGCGGTTGCTCCGAAGGCGATCAGTCCCCGCGGTCCGAAATAGAGCCGATCCGCTTCCACCTGAACGTCTTTTCCGCGGAACGTTCCGGAAATGACTCCCCGGACCGTTCCGTCCGGCGCCGTGATGCACCATGCCTTTTCCCCCACGCGGCGGATCTGCTGCGGCGCCGCGCCGAGCACATTGAGAAAACGGAGCGTCTCTCCGGCCTGAAGCCGGCCCTGATGACGCTGGGTCAGTACCCGCGTTTCCGGTCCGGCGTGCGGGTAATTCCGATAGTAGCCGTCCTTGTTCTGGTGGCCTTCGTCGAATTGCGAGACAGTCTGTCGTTCCGCACCGGTGCCTTCACTGATCGCCAGGGTGGTGAAACGATCGTCCGCTTCTGCGGGCCGCTGGGTCAGGCTCACGCTCTGGGCGTCGCTCTGCGCCCAGTCTCCCAGCAGTCGCCAGCGGCATTCCGCCAGAAAATCCCCCGGCCGGTTCGCCGTCAGTTCGTCCAGTACCAGCAGACCGAAGTCCGGCTCGAACACCACATCCCGCGTCCAGTCCAGCCCGCCGTATTTTGCGGCCAGCGTGGACGTTGCCGCCAGCTTGCGCGACGGCAGCTGCCCGGCGTGACGGATCTGCGCCAGAGAACCGCTGTGAGCGGCTCCTGGACGGACGTGACGGCCGTTTTCCCGGATGGTGAGGGTGTTGTGTTCCTCCGGATTTTTCCGGATGTAATCGCCTTCGACCAGCCAGTGATGCGCGCCGCGCGTATAGAGCGCGATCGCATTCACGTCAAAGTGGCCGTGCGGCGCCGCACCGATGCCGGAAAGCACCAGAAATTCTCCGCCGCGCGGATCCCAGGAGCTGCGGAAGAACGCCTTGTCCAGCACCGGAAGCGGAAATACCGGTGCTTTGCGCAGATCCAGCCGGAAGCGGTCCATGGGAAAAACATTCAACCCCAGGAGATCGTCGCCCATTTCCAACGGCATGGACCCGTCGATGCCGAGATTGCGGATCATGGAACGCAGCACTCCTTCCGGGGCATTCCGATAAATCAGCGCCAGCAGCGATTCCGCCTCCCGGTCGCCGAAGAGATCGACGGCGTAACCGAGCACCGGAAACGCGCTGATGTTGCCCAGCGGCGAGGCGTCGCCGAATCCCGCCATCGTACCCAGATGAGAATATTGAGATTTGACATAGCGGATGTAATTGCGGAATTCCGGCGTGTTGAAGAATTCGCTGTCGTACTTGCCCGACCCGATGGCATACGTGATGAAGTTGCGGTAGCAGATGTACTGATAGCCGACCGCGTCCTCGGGACCGATCTGATGCGGCGCGATGCCCGCCATGGCGTATTCCGCGACCGCCATCCAGTACTTCGCCGGTTCGAAACGGTAGTGGCGCCACAGATATTCCGCCGCGAACCAGACGCTGCGCGACGCGAAAATCGGATGATTGGTGAAATATTCCGGTTTCTGCGATTCGTAGGCGCTCATGGGACCGGCCATTTCCCAGTAGTCCATGCAGTTTTCGATGACCTTGCGGCAGATCTCCGCCGCGAGTGCCCGGTCCTCGGCGGTGAAGGCCTCCGACTGTTCCACCAGGCTCAGCATCCACGGGAATTCATGAAAGGTGAAGGAGGGCGGCGTGTTGCGGGCGTTCTGGGCCTTGTCATAGTGGGCCATGAAGCCTTTGAGCATTTCCGCGAAGGCGCGGGCATACACCGGGTCGCCGGTCTGTCGGAACAGACCCACCGGTTCCCGGAAAAGCCGCACCGCGGACTGATTGGGAATGTAGTCGGGGGGATTGCGGTAATGTTCCTCCAGTTTTTTCACCATCTGCTCCGG
>CASFXO010000324.1 GCA_949298665.1 uncultured Lentisphaeria bacterium | reverse complement strand
TGACGGATTTTCATTTTCCCTGTGCTCCTTCCGTTTCCGCCGCACCGCGTTTCCGCCGCGGACCGCGGGACCGCCGTCCGGCGGGATTCAACTTTTGAACGGCAGCCCCAGCGGCTCCAGATACGGCCGGAACGGCACCATCTCGTAAATGCGTCGAAGTTCCGCCAGAATTTCTCCGGACAACGGTCCGGCGGCGGCCGCGGCGACGCTGCTCTCCAGCTCCGCCAGCGTCCGGACGCCGGTAAGAACGCAGGAAACGGCACGATTGGACAAAATAAACCGGATGGCCAGTTCCGGAAGCGGCATCTTCAAGTCCTGTACCAGTTCATAAAGCCGCAGCATCTGCCGCCGTCGCGGCGCACTCAACCACGGCGCGGGATGATCCATGACGTCGTTCCGGTAAAGCCGGGCCAGCGCGCCCTGCTGCAGCGGCGAGCCACAGACGATTCCCATCCGCTGCCTTCCGGCTTCGTCCAGCAGACCGTGCTCCGCCTCCCGCCAGAGCAGACTGTACTGAAAGGCCGTCAGCAGCACCTCGAAATGCCCGGAAGCGACCACTGAAGTCATTTCATAAGCAGTAGTACCGCCCACGCCGATATGACGACAACGGCCTTCGTCCCGCAACTCCTTCAGCACCTCCAGAACCGGACCCCGGCAATGTTCCCGGTCCTCCCACCAGTCGCAAACGTCGGGCCGATCCGGTTCGTGAATCATCAGCATGTCCACCGAATCGCGGTGCAGGTTCTGCAGACTCCGGTGAAACGCCTGCCGCAGAAATTCCCGGTTCCGCGGCTGAAACGGCTCCGGCTGATACCCCAGCTTGGTGCTGATGATGAAGTCCGCATCGATTTCCCGGAGAGCTTCGCCCAGGACGCTTTCGCTGTCCGCATAACCGGGAGCGGTATCGATATAGTTGATCCCCAGTTCCCGGGCCCTCCGGATAACTTCCCGGGCCGTCGCCCGTTCCGTGCCGTAGGAACTGATGAACAATCCACCCAGACCGATTTCCGATACCGCCAGTCCCGTTTTTCCCAGAATTCGTTTTTGCAACATGGTTCACCTCACCTCAGAGTGTAAAAATCGGCTTGAATTCCTGTTTCCGGGCAATCCGCTCGAATACCTCCGGCAACTGCTCAAACGGAAAGATTCCGGAACGAAACTGCGTCAGATCCACCAGACCGCGCTCCACCGCCCGGACGCACAGCTCGTGCACCGTCGGATCATCTTCGGCCTGCGAATGAAATGCGAAATGAATCCCCGAACCGAATCCGCGGAAACAGCAGTCCATGGTGTCGCCGATGCCGTAGGTGGCGTAGGTGCCGCCGCTCCGGACCAGCCGGATCGCCTGCTCAAGCTGTCCCAGAATGCCGGCGGAGTCGACCACCACGTCGTACTGTTCATCGGGCGGCGCTGAAAGATCCAGAATCCGCAGTTCATCCGCCCCCACGGTCCGGACCCGGTCGCGGGCCCGGAGACTGGAGGCGAACGCCGTAAGCCGCGCCGGCAACTGAAGACTGATGAACTTGATGAAGAACATGCCCACCGCCCCCGCGCCGATCACCGCCACCCGCTTGTTGTAAAAGGAGCCGAGCGGCAACAGATAACTCATGGTCTCCTTCATCGTGATCAACAGCACCGATTCCTTGAAATTCCGCCAGGCGGCGGGAATTTTCATCTGAAAGCGGCAGTATCCGGAATAATCTTCCCGTCCGTCCTCCCGCATGGCCCGATAATCGGTAACCACACCGAATTCGGAAAAACCACCGAACTCGCATCCCAGACCGTTCACCGTCGTTCCGGCATATCCGTAAACCGGGCGCAGAACCAGGTCTCCGGGACGGAAATTACGCACTCCGGCGCCGACCTCCAGGACTTCCCCGACACTTTCGTGGCCCAGCACCGCGGGATACGAAACCGCGCCCCACGGCACCTGGTTATGAATCAATTTCCGGTCGGTTCCGGTACAGGCGGCAAAAAAAAGGTTCCGGCATTTCACCTGATATTCTCCCGTCGGGGGCAGGTCCGGCACCTCCAGCATCGCCACATTGCCGGGGGCGGTGATCACGGCGGCTTTCATTTTTTCAACATTCTCCTGTGGTTAAATCGGGAAATCTTCAACGGTTCGTTTTTCTCGCGGCGCCGGGCGGCCTCTCCGTCCGGCTTTTTCGTCCCCGCGGGAACCGTTTATCCGTTTTCGCAAAAGGCGGAGAGGTCGATCCGCACTTTTCGGTTGGTTTTCACCGATTCCAGCGCCCGGAACGCCATCACCGACGGAATCGCCCCCTCGAGGAAGGAACACGAACTGGGATTGCCGCAACGCAGATCATCCAGAAATACCCGGCTCTGATTCCGGAATCCGTCCTCGACAAACCGGTAGCACTCCTCGGTTCCGTATTCGTTCCGATACAGCAGCTCGGTATAACGCTTGCTCAGGGTCAGAAAATTCCCTCCGGTCGACATCTCAACGAAGAACTTCGACAGGGCCGAGGTCGCCAGACCGGTATCGGTAACCATCACATTGGCGACCGCGCCGTTGGCAAATTCGAACACGCAGGCAATGGGGCCGTGCACCCCATCGGCGGTCTGTTCAATCCGGCCGGCGGCGCATACGGAAACCGGCCGGGCTCCGGCCAGCAGATAGGCCGCCTCAAATCCGTAAATCCCCTGGCTGACGATATGGCCGCCGCCGATGTCCGGCCGGGCGGAACGGCTCCCGTCCTCCCAGCGCACGTCGGCCACATGGCTGAAAATCACTTCGGGCGCGGGCATCATCCTGCGGGCGGCGATCATGCTCGAATGAAACCGATTCTTGAATCCGGCATGAAAATGAATGCGGTGTTCGCGCAGAATCGCGGCGATCTTGAGCAGGTCCGGTTCGCGCAGCGCCAGAGGTTTTTCCACAAACAGCGCCTTGCCCGCGGCGGCCAGCGTCTCAATCATCGCCACCCGGTCATGGTGCCAGTTGCAGATATAGACCGCATCAATATTCGGATCTTCCGCAATGCGCTTCAAGTCATCGGTACAGCAGGAACATCCCGTCAATCCGGCGAATTCCCGGGCGGATTCCAGATGGCCGGGATTGTTGTAGACCGCGACCACCCGGGTGCGGAAATCCGACAGGTGCTTCAGGTGTTCCCGGGCGACCATGCCGCACCCGCAGAAGGCGATGTTGATGGTTTTCAGATCAATGACACGTTTTTTCATGGCGGGGCTCTTCATTTCTTGTCCCAGAGATTGTCGGTGCTGGAGTTGTATTGTCCGAGACAGCCGGGAGCGTAGGCGTCCCAGATCGGATCGTAGGCGTGTCCGGGAAAATTCCGCTGGGTCCGGGCCGTGGTCACATGGCCGTCGACCCAGAGCACGTTGAGCGCGGTGCCGCCGTCATGACGGGTCGCCGCATAGCTGGCGGGATTGCCGGCATAATAAGAGGCGAGCGGATAGCGGCTGGTCTGGCTGCCGTCATTCTGATTGGCCTCGGCCAGCAGAATGGTCTGGGACGGTTTTTTCACCTGAGTGATCTTGCCCGGGGAAGCCCCCCAGCCCAATCCCTGATAATGGTAGCCGTAATCGCTGTAATCCGGGCCGGACTTGGTGGTCTGTTCCCGGAAGCTCGGACACCACAGCCGGGTATACAGCATCTTGTCCACCAGGTGGCTGCTCTTGTTGAAATATCCCTGTTCGGTGAAGATGGCCACATAACTGGGCCACGCCACCGTGACGCCGTTGAAAATGCCGGTCGCCGGCACATCGAAAAAGAAGTCCTGGTTATCCTGCAGGTAATACTGCCACATGGAGCCGTGCTGCTTCATGTTGTTCGTGCACTGGATGTTGCGGGCTTTTTCCCGGGCCTTGTTCAAGGACGGCAGCAGCATGGCCGCCAGAATCGCGATGATCGCGATGACCACCAGAAGTTCAATCAGGGTAAATCGCAGAAATCCTCTCATGACTGCTCTCCTTGTTTTGTTGGGTGTCACTGGCGCGCGTTTTGGTCGCATCATTCCCCCGCCGGGGGATTTCCCAAGTAAATTATAGGAATGTTCCATGACCTCGGCAAGAAAAGTCGGTCGATTCGGCCTGTTTTTTTTCGTTTTGCAGGACTTGACGGGGGATAAATGGAGTACTATAATTTAAAAACAACGGAATTTCACCTGAAACGGGCGGGAATCATGGGCGCGGGAAAACCGGAAAAATATTTTGACGTGGCGCTGGCCATCCGCAATCTGGCCGAAACCTCCAATTTGAAAAGCGGGGATCGTCTGCCTTCGGAAACCCAGCTCGCCGCTCAATATCACTGCAGTCACCTCACGGTTCGGAAGGCTCTGGCACTGCTGGAAAAAGAGCAGCTGATCTACAAGATCCCCTGCCGGGGAACCTTCATGGGAGAAAAACATAGTACTAATGTTTTGCTGAAAAACGTAATCGCCTTCATTCTGCCGCACAACGAAATGTATTACTACCAGCTTTTCTATGAATTCTCCAACCGGCTGTGGACCCATAATCTGATCCCGCTGCTGTGCGTTTCCGTCGGAGACGCGGCCCACGATCAGAAGATTTTTGAACTGGCCGCCAAGAAAATGCTGGCCGGCATCATCACCGTTCCCAATCGAAAATACCGCTCCCTGTACCGGGAACTGCATGTCCCGCTGCTCTTCTTCGATGATTTCATCGAAGACCTGGAAGTGCCTTACGTCATCAGCGACGATGCCCAGGGAGCCGTCCATGTGGCACGTTATCTGCATGATCTCGGCCATACCCGGATCGCTTTCGTCGGAGATCTGGCGGATCAGGCGGTTCGACGCCGTTTCGACGGCCTGAAAAGCTACTGCGATCAGTATAAACTGCTGATTCCGGAAAAATACATCAAATGGATTTCCTCCCATCAGGAATGGAGCTATTTCGCCGCCCAGGAACTGTTTCTCCTGAACGCCCCGCCGACCGCGGTCATCTGCGGCAACGACACCCATGCGGCCGGTGTCATGCGTTACTGCCGGGAGCATCGGATTGCGGTCCCCCGCGACTGTTCCATCATGGGGTTCAGCGACAGTGCGCTGGCCGAGGATCTCGGCATTTCCAGCGTCAACCAGCACAGCGACCGGATCGCCGAGGCGCTGACCAAGCACATGATCACGCTGCTGAACGGCCAGACGCCTCCCCAGAAAACCACGATCATCACCGATCTTCTGATCCGCCACACCACGGCCATCGCCCCCAGACCGGTCCGGACTTCCAGACGCTGAAGTCGCCGCGCAACCGGCGCCCCGAACCCTGACGGGGGGCTGCCGGACGGATTCGGAAAAGACGTTCGCATTCGGTGGCGTCATTTTCCGCCGGATTTTCCAGCGCATCGTTCGGGGGGGCGCCCCGGGTCCGGTTCCGGACGGGACCAGTCGGCGAGCCGCGGCGGCGCCGGGCTTTCCGGCATCAATGCTTTTCCTGACCGTCACCGATGTGCAGGCGCGGGGACACCTTCGGCAGTTTCCGCAAATCCCATTGAAACGGCGCCGACGGCGTTTCGTCGTCGTGCCGTTCCGCCACACCCGGGCCGGCACCGCCGGAACGGCGGAGAATCAGCGCAAAACATTCGAGCACCAGTCCCTCCAGTTCCGGACACGGCACATGCTCGCCGTTTTCGATACCGACCCAGAGCCACGGACGGCCCAGCTCGCGCCCTTTTTCATAATACTCGAAGGACGCCTGGAAACGACTGTCCAGCCGGCCGCAGGCCACGATGCCCGGAGGCGGGTTTTCCATGGGCTGCGGCTCGTCCCACCAGCCGGCGGCATAGGCGCACCAGCCGAGCACCCGTTCCGGCCGCCACTCGACCAGCCGCGCCGTGAAATGGGCGCCGCCGGAAAAACCGTAGAGCAGCAGCGGCAGATCACGGCCGTAAATGCGGCGGAGACCGTCGAACAACACTTCCCCGGAACCGTTTTTCACATAATAATACCCTTTGCCGTTCTGCAGATCATTCAGTTCAGAGGCGAAGGAAAGCCCGACCACGCCCAGCCGGTGCCGGGCGGCAAAATCGCGCCACTTCGGATCACGCAGAAAAGTGCTGCCGTCGCCGTTGTATCCCGGCGCCAGCACCAGCACGGCCACCGGGGTCCATTCCGTTTCCAGGAAAGCCAGTTCCGCCCGCGTCATGTGGGGCGTCACCGGCAGCGAAATCCGAGCGATCTTCGGCAGATCGGCGGCATACCATCGCAGAAACAACGCCAGCACGCAGCAGACCAGCGCCGTACCGGTCAACCACCTTTCAGCGGTCCGTTGCTGCTTCCCGTTCATCCGGTTCTCCTCTCATGACCGCGGCAAGGCGGTCGATTTCGGCATGCCAGGAGGTATTGCTCTGGTTTTCGATCGAAAAATGCCGGAACTCGGTATCGGGCAGTGAAACGTCTTCCTGTATGCTACCGCAAACCTGCAGCGGAACCCGGCTCAATCGCCGGTTGTCCGCAATGGACAGCTCCGGGAATGGAGAATGCAGCGGCGTGTTGTAAAGGATGATCTTCCGGATACGCGGATCGCCGTTCGCCAGCGCCGCCACGGCCCCCGGAATACCCGCTTCTCCGAAACCGAAAATCGTCACGGGCAAATGGCGCCACGATGCCTCGGCAAGAACGGCTTTCAGCGTCTTTTCAGCGTTTCGGCGTTCTGCGAACAGGTTGGTGCCGACACAGACCCGCAACGGCATAATATTCCGGAGGGAGAGCCAGTAGAGTG
>CASFXO010000323.1 GCA_949298665.1 uncultured Lentisphaeria bacterium | reverse complement strand
ACCGGCTCTGGCATTCGCTCGGCATCCCCGAAAAACGGATCGCCCGCCTCGGCAAGAAAGACAACTGGTGGGGCCCCGCCGGCCAGACCGGCCCCTGCGGCCCCGATACCGAAATGTTCTACTGGACCGGCGACGGCCCCGCTCCGGAAACCTTCGACCCCGCCGACAAACGCTGGGTCGAAATCTGGAACGACGTGTTCATGGAATACAATAAGAACGCCGACGGCAAATACGAGCCGCTCACCCAGAAAAACGTCGACACCGGCATGGGGCTGGAACGCGTCACCGCCATCCTGCAGGGCAAAAAAAGCTGCTATGAAACCGAAATCTTCGCCCCGCTCTTCGCCGAGCTTGACGCCATTCGCGGCGTGGACGCACCCGCGGTCCGCAGCAGTTCCGAACGGATCATCGCCGACCATCTGCGCGCGGCGACCTTCATTCTCGCCGACGGCATCACCCCCGGCAAGGTGGATCAGGCCTACGTCCTGCGTCGCCTGATCCGACGCGCCATCCGCGAAGGCCGCAAGCTCGGCATCGACGGAGCCTTCACCTCCCGGATCGCCCGGGCGGTCATCCAACAGCTCGGCGACGTCTATCCGGAACTGCGTCATTCCGAACAGCGTATCGTCGAAGAACTCGAACGCGAGGAAAAGCAGTTCGAACAGACGCTGGAAAAAGGCACCCGGGAATTCGAGAAGTTCATCTCCCGCGTGCCCGCTCACATCGAAAAGAAAGTGATCAGCGGCAAGAACGCCTTCTATCTCTATGAAACCTACGGCTTCCCGATCGAACTGACCGTGGAGATGGCGAAGGAAAAGAACTTCACCGTCGACCTGCCCGGATTCGACGCGGCCTTCGCCAAACATCAGGAACTCTCGCGCCAGGGCGCCGAACAGAAATTCAAGGGCGGTCTCGCCGACCATTCCGAACAGACCGCGCGGCTGCACACCGCCACCCACCTGCTGCAGGCGGCGCTGCGCAAGGTGCTGGGCACGCACGTGGAACAGCGCGGCTCGAACATCACCGCCGAACGGCTCCGCTTCGACTTTTCGCACGAGGAGAAGATGACGCCGGAACAGCTTGCGGAAGTGCAGAAACTGGTCAACGACGCCATCGCCCGCGATCTGGAAGTGGTCTGCACCGAAACCACCGTCGCCGAAGCCAAGGCCGCCGGCGCCATGGGACTCTTTGAAGATAAATACGGCGCCCGGGTGAAAATGTACACCATCGGCGACGTCAGCTGCGAAATCTGCGGCGGCCCCCATGCCGGACGGACTTCGGAGCTGGGGCACTTCCGGATCGTCAAGGAGGAAAGCTCCAGCCGGGGCGTGCGCCGGATCAAAGCGGTGCTGGAGTAGGATTTCGGAAAAAAAGGAGGAGCCGCAGATGAAAGAGACGGGCGTTACCATTCTGCCGCGCGAAGACGGCTATCTGATTCAGGCGGTGGGCCGCGCCAACTTCGATTACGCGGTGCCGCTGCGGGATCTGTCGAAGGATCTTTCCGGACGGGAGAAACTCTGCTTCGACCTGAGCGGCTGCACCGCCATGGACAGCACCTTCATGGGGGTGATGTCCATGATCGGACTGAAGGCGCGCCGCTGCGGCGAAACCGTGGAAATCGCCGGTGCGGCGGATAACCTGCGTTTTCTCCTGCGGGGACTTGGTGTGGAAAAGCTCTTCCGTTTCGTCCCGGCCCTCCCCGCCTCGGAAAACGATGCCGACGCCCCCCGCGCCGTCTCCGGAGACCGGCGCGCCACGGCGGAAACCGTGCTCGAAGCCCATCAGACGCTGGTGGAGGCCGACGCCGCCAACGCCGCTAAATTCGAAACCGTCATCCAGTTCGCCCGCGAGGACGTCGACCGGCTGAAATCGGAATCGTAAACCATTCCCGGCGCCGCCGTCGACGCTCCGGTCCGGATTCCCGGTCCGTCAGGTCCGGCGGCTCAGTTTCTTTCGGAGTCATCCTCTTCCGCACCGTCCTCCGCAGGCTGATAGGGATAGGGAAACGTTTCCGGGAGTTCCCCGTCCGGCAGACCGGTCAGGGCCTGCGCGATGGTTTGAATATAGCGGAAGCTGTCGCTGTTGACCGCGTTCGAAAACAGCATCGCCGAGGCGAACCGCAGCAGGGACCGCCGGTCCCAGAAATCGCAATCCGCCACCCCCTTGACCGTTTCCAGCTTCCAGTCGCGCCCGGGAATCAGCAGATTGCCGTCCCCGTCCAGCAGCGCGAATTCCCCGAGCATCCGCACCAGCCGCAGCTCCAGCCCCGCGGTGGCCGCCAGCTGCTGGCCCATGGCGGCGAGCAGCGCGGCGGAGCCGTAATGATTTTCCAACACCGTGCCGATGCAGTAATTTTCGGGCTGCATGGTGGTTTCCGCCGCGGCGGCCATCCCCTGCTTGCGCATGAAATAGGAGAGCTGCCGCAGCGAATTGAGCTGGTAACGGGCCGCCTCGTCGGCAAAATCACGCCAGAGCGCCTGCAACCCCGGACGCGAATCATTGTCGAACCACTGCCGATGCACTTCGATCAATCCCTCGATCATGTCCACCTTCGGAGCTTTCAGCAATTCGGAAAAGTGTCGTCGGCGCCGCCGCAGCGTAATCGCCGCCTGCAGCTGGTGCGCCCGCTTGCGCGTCAATGCATCGGGCGACTCCTGCAATCCGGCCAGCGCCTCCCCGAGCTCCTCCTCGCAGAAAAGCAACTCCGCCATGGCGTTGACCGCGACGTCCTCATTTTCATCGTCGAGCAAACTCAGGAGAGCGGCGATTTTCGGCGAAACGCCGTCCGCCCTCCGGCGCGGCTCCCGATCATCCGGCGAAAACGGCATGATGCCTCATCCCCGCTCCGGAAAACGCCCGGACAAGGCGTTCACGGCAATGTTTTTCACATCCTCCGG
>CASFXO010000322.1 GCA_949298665.1 uncultured Lentisphaeria bacterium | reverse complement strand
AAGCCCCAGATCCCGACGGTCGCCGCGCGGAAGGACGAACACTTGCTGCGTCCCGGAAAATCCGGTTTGCGGCTGCCGCCGAAGCAGGTATAACTCATTACGTTCCGCCGCCCCATCAGGCCGCCGAGCAGACACCATTCGGCCACCGCGTGCGCCATGTCGTCGTTGGCGGACACCACTTTCGCGCCGGAGTCGAAAAGTTCCGGCGAAACGTAATCCACCACCGATCCGGCGGCGTGCCCCACAATCTGCAGATTCGGCGTCCGGGCCAGAATGCCCGCGTCGATGCGCGGCGAACACCAGGTGGTGATGATCGCATCGCTGCCGGCCAGAAAATCCCGCCACATTTCCGGCGTGGCTTCCGCTTCCGTAAAGTCCGGAATCTCCACCCTGCAGTTCAAACGCCGCAGCGTTGCCTCACTCTCCCGTCCCCAGAGCTCCGGGAAAAACACTTTTTCCCGAGTCCCCGCATAAGTGATCTTTTTCGTCATGAACATTTCCTTTCCGATTTGTCCCTTATTTCCTCTTTCATTCATTTCATCAACCAACGGGCCGCCAGCCGGGTCTCCTCATACGCCCGGAACGGATATTCACTGCCGCAGACCAGCCGCGCCCGCATCCCGGTCCGACACAACGTCGGCAGCTGTTCCTCCCGGTCGGTCAATCGGGAGTATTCCAGTCGCCAGTTCCCCGCCGCCGGCATCAGAGCCGCCAATCTTTCGGTGATCTCCATCCCCTGAACCACCAGCGGACAGGCGGGCAGTTCCGCCGCAAACGCCGCCAGTTCCTCCGGCGCCACCGGCCGCGGCTCCCACCCCGACGGCCGGAACCGGTAATCCTCCACCGCCGCATTGAGCCAGACCGGCAAACCGCTCGCCGCCAACGCCGCTCGAAACTCCGCGAATTCCGGCGCGTCCGGTCGCCACGCATGAACATACGGCGACACCCACAACCCGCGAAATCCGCTTTGTCGCGCTGCCGCCAGCACGCCGCGCCAGCCGGTCTGCCGGGGATTGACCGCCGCCAGCGGCACCACCCGGTTCAACCCGGCACACCGGCTCTGAAACGCCGCATTCACCTGATGCAGATCCTGCCGCAGGAAACTTTCCAGCGATACGGCGTAGGCTCGCCGCACACCTTCCCGTGCCAGCAAATCCTCCAGCATTTCCGGCGTCGCCCCGCCATGTCCGTCAAACGGCAAATCACCACAGAAAACGAAATGTTCCTCCCCCTCGTCCGACAGACCATCCGCTATCGGCGGAAATTCCGGCAACTCCGGCGCCCCGGCCGGAGGCAAATGGAAAATCCGTTCGGCATTACCGTTCAGAATCAGCGCCCGCGCCGCTTCCGGCATTTCGGCGAACCACACTTTCGCCAGCTGCGAACCGAAACTCCTCCCCGGCGCATCCGATCCCCACAGCAGCCGTTCCGGCCCCAGTTGCTCCAGCGCCGCCTCGACCATGCCCGCGGCGGGATAACCGCCGCACACATCCCAGTAAACATTCTCCGGCAATTCCTCCGACAACGCCAGCGTACTGCGCCAGTTGCCGCCGAGGTGCGCCCCGATCAGCGTACATTCCGGCGCCAGGCGCGCCAGCTCCAGAAAACGCGCCGCATCCAATTCCCCCCGCAGCAGCGCATCCGTCCGGCTGAACGTGTGCACCAGAACCGGCAATCCCTCCCGGGCCGCCAGATGCAGAATCGTTTCCGTCCGATCCAGGCGGTCCTGCCCGTCGCGGAGCGAAATCCAGAGCTTGACTCCGACCGCCCCCAGCCGGACGCACCGCAGCAGTTCCTCTTCCGCCGAGTCCAGCTGCGGGTTCACATAGGCCAGAAAAAACACCCGTTCCGGCGCTCCCGCCGCAAACTTCGCCGCCCGGTCATTCCCCGCCCGGACCACAGCCTCTTCCGGAAATTCCGACCAGTCCGCCAGATCGGAAACAATCATCCGGCCAATGCCGCAATGCGCCGCTGATTCCAGCAGCCGCGCCCCGTTGTCGCCCACCAGATGCACATGCATGTCGGTAATCATAACTTCTTCAAAGCTCCATCTATTTTCGACAGCGCCTCGTCAATGTCGCCGTCCGCATGGGAATAATTGACATAACCACCGTTATAAAGCAGAACCCCGGCCCGGAAAATCGCGCGCATCACCCGTTCCCGCGTCGCCTCGCTCCCCGGCTCCCACTGAAAAAAACGCACCGGCGCCAGGCCCGCCGGACGCGCCGGAACACCGTAATGCCGGAATAAAGCATCCACACCATCCCACATCCGCCGCCCGGTCCGCCACAAATGTCCGATGACATCGTGATCCCGGTAGATGGAGAGAACCGCTGAGCCCGCCGCCAGCGACAAGGTCTCGCCGCCGTAGGTGGAGGAGACGATCGCCCGTTCCAGCATCGCCATCACGTCCCGCCGCCCGCCGTAGGCCGACAGCGGCATCCCGTTGTCAATGCCTTTGGCGAAAACCGCCAGGTCGGGACGCACGTTGAAGTATTCCCCGACTCCGCCGTGC
>CASFXO010000321.1 GCA_949298665.1 uncultured Lentisphaeria bacterium | reverse complement strand
CTGGTGGTGATCGCGATCATCGCGATTCTGGCATCGATGCTGCTGCCGTCGTTGAACAAGGCACGGGACAAGGCTCATGCCATCAGTTGCGTCAACCGGTTGAAGCAGCTCGGAACTTATGAACTCATGTACGCGGGGGATCAGGACGATTATCTGGCCTTGACCATCAATTACAATGAGTATCACCAGAACTGGTTTGAAATCCTGGCCGCCTATGCGACCGGAACGGAAAACGGGCAGAATCAGCGGGGCAATGTACTCTTTTTCGAACAGAAGAGACGAGGCTGGTACATTTACGGTTATCCGCAGGTGCCGCTCTGCCCCAGCGTGCGGGACGTGCAGGTGGATATGAACTGGACTCCGGAACAGGCCCGGACCAACGTCGGGCGCGGCGGTTACACCCGCAGCAAGGACTTCGGCTACATCTATCAGGGGAAGCCGTATGAGTTCGGCACGCACAGTTACGCGCAGGGCAAGATCGGCAGCATCCGGAAGCCTTCGAAAACGTTCCTCACCTTCGACGGATATATGTATTATGTTTCTCCCGGAAACGAGTGGACGAACTATACCCGTTCGCCCCATCAGGCCCGGACGAACGTGCTCACCCCGGACGGACACGTCGAAACCCTGCAGACCGGCGTTCAGACCGAAAGCTGGGGCGGCGTGCCGATTCCGTGGAACATGACCGGTCTGCACTGGCGCAAGGATGCTAAAACAGACTCCAACGGGCTGCCGGGCAATAACGTGTGACAGGACGTTTTTTCAAACAGACAGAGAGGACTATGAAAGCACATCATCTCCGTTCAGGAAGTGCGCTCCGGGTGGCCGGAGCGCTGGCGGCCGGGCTGCTCATGATGCCCGGATTGTATGCGGCGTCGGACGTGTCCGGCGCTGTTTCTTCGGCGGATTCCCGCCTGACGGACCATGGGATTCCCGCTCCGGTGTCGCTGTCCCGCGGTTCCGCCGCTGCGGTCGATGCGGAGGGGAAGCGGATTCTGCTGGTACTGCAGAGCGACATCGGGAAACTGCTGGTCGTCGGCATCGACAGCGGGGTTTCCCGGCAATTTGATCTGCCGGAGGCGCCTTATGCGGAGCGGGGCGGCGGCAGTTTCGGCTTTCTGCATGCGCGGAACGGTGTGCTGTACGGGCATCTCGGACCGTGGACGACGGGGAAGGCGACGGGGGTGTTCTATGCGTTCGATCCGGTCCGGATGGAATTCACGTTTCAGGAAAAGACGGCCGACACCTACGCCATGTCCTTCCATGAAGACCGGGACGGCATCATCTGGGCGGCGCTTTATCCGAATGCGCAGTTGATCAGTTACGATCCGAAGACGCGGAAGATGACCGACCACGGTGAATTGAACCGGGAATCCTGGTATCAGTATCCGCGCAGCGGCATCGCCCGGGACCGGCACGGCTGGGTGTATGTGATCATCGGCTATACCCGGAGCCAGATTCTGGCGTACAACCCCGCGGACGGTACCCGGCGGGCGCTGCTGCCGGAGGAACGGCGGGCGGCTTCGCGGGACGACCGGGACAGTGTCGGGCGGGTGTTTCCCGGCACGGATGGGGAAGTGTACGGCAGAACCATCACCACCGACGGTTGGAAATATTTTCATCTGACCAATGGTACCGCCGTGGAACTGCCCGGCGCGCCGGAGGCGGAACCGGTGCCGGAACGGGCGGCGAACGGCGGCTGGCCGGATTTCCCCGACTTTCCGGACGGGAGCCGGGTGGTGAAGCTGGAGGTGCCGTTCAAGCGATTGACGCTCCGGGAAAAGGATGGGAGCACCCGGCAGATTCATTTTGCATATGACGCGCCGGGGGCGAAACTGGTCGGAGTGTTCACCGGACCCGGCGGCGAGGTGTACGG
>CASFXO010000320.1 GCA_949298665.1 uncultured Lentisphaeria bacterium | reverse complement strand
GTCCCACCGACACGCCGCCGGCCTTGTACGCGCCCCGGTTGGCCGCGTCCATGATGCCGGGACCGCCGCCGGTGATGACGCCGTAACCGTTCTTGACCAGCAACGTAGCCAGCCGGGAAGCCTCTTCCGCATCCGGCGCGTCCTTGTCGGTCCGGGCCGACCCGAAGATCGACACCATTTTCAGCGGCAGGGAGTTCATGGTGTCGAACGAGTCGACGAACTCGGCCATGATCCGGAGAATCCGCCAGGAATCGGCCCCGATGAATCCGTGGTTGTCGGAAAACTGCTGCCCGCACACGGCGCCGTCGTAATTGCGTAAATCCTCACCCATTTTCTTCATCCTCTTCTGAATTCCGGGCCGAAGCCCCGTTGTTTCAAGCTGAATGCATGTTTTCAATATAACGGGTTACCGGAATCAGTTCAAATCAAAACCGGGATTTTCCGTCCGGTTCGCATCGGGGTGGTGGCGGAGGGGCGGATTTCGACGATTTTTCACGGCGCCTGACGCCCGCCGCCCTTGATTTTTCCGTATTTCCGGTTTATATTGATAAAATGATGTAACGACGATAAAAACCTGCAAAACAAAGAAGGATCAACCATGTACAGTGCTTCCGACCTGAAGAAAGGCCTGAAAATCCAGATCGACGGCCAGCCCTGGCAGATTACCGAATTCGAATTCTGCAAGCCCGGCAAAGGGACCGCGCTTTATCGTTGTCGCCTGAGAAACATGATCAACGGTTCGGGTATGGAAAAAACCTACCGCCCGACCGACCGGATCGAAAAGCCGGACCTCGAAGAACGCGAAATGTATTATTCCTACAACGACGGCCACCACTACGTATTCAGCGATGTGGAAACCTACGAGGAAATGAGCGTCGATCCCGAAGTGCTCGGCAAACAGGCTTATTTTCTGCTGGAGAACAGCCTGTGCAAATTTCTCCTGTTCAACGGCGAACCGATTGAAATCACGCTGCCGACCTTCATCGAGAAGGAGATCGTCGAAACCGAGCCCGGCGCCCGCGGCGATACCGCCACCAACGTCATGAAACCGGCCAGGATCGACAACGGATATGAAATTCAGGTGCCGTTGTTCATCAACATCGGCGACATCGTGAAGATCGACACCCGCACCGGCGATTACGCGGAACGCATCAGCAAGGCCTGAGCCGGCGTCTGCACTTATTTTCTCCGTGCCCGGATGACCGGACACGGAGTTTTTTGTATTCGATAAACCGTATTCACGCAAGAGGATTTTCATCGGAAATGGATGTTCGAACCATAGCCCTGCGTCGCGGGAATCTGGAGCGGCGGGCCGCCTTGTTTGCGGCCATCCGGGATTGTTTCAACGCCCGCGACTTTCTGGAGGTGGAGACCAATGTCCGTATCCCGGCGCCGGTACCGGAAGAATTCATCGAATCCATCCCCGCCGACGGCGAGTTTCTCCGGGCCAGTCCGGAGATCGCCATGAAAATCCTGGTCGCCGCCGGTTATGAGCGGATTTACCAGATCGGCCGCTGTTTCCGCGCCGGCGAGCACGGTGCCCGACATCGGGAGGAATTCACCATGCTCGAATACTACGCCGTCGGCATGGGGTACCGGGAACTGGCGGACTTCACCGTCGGTTTCATCCGCGAAGCGGCGGAGCGGATTTTCGGCCGGCCGGAATTGATGTTCCGGGAAGAGACGGTGGACCTTGAAGCGCCGCCGGAAATTCTGACCGTCGCGGATGCCTACCGGCGATATTGCGGAATGTCCATGGAAGAGGCCTCACGCAAAGATATTTTCGACGAACTGATGGTCACCCGGATCGAACCCCGGCTCGGGCGCGGCCGACTGACGATCCTGACGGATTACCCGGCGGAACGAGCCTCGCTGGCGCGACTGAAACCGGACGACCATTCCGTGGCGGAACGCTGGGAATTGTACCTCGGCGGGCTGGAACTGGCCAACGCCTACGGTGAATTGCTCGATCCGGTGGAGCAGCGGGAACGCTTTCGCCACGCAACCCGGATTCGACGCGCCGCGGGCATGCTCGACTATCCGGATCCGGACGACGTCTACGCCGCGCTGGAAACGGGCATGCCGTTCTGTTCCGGCGCGGCTCTCGGGCTGGACCGGCTGGCGATGATCTTCGCCGATGTCGTCGACATCGGCGAAGTACGGGCGGAATGACCCAACGCCCCCCTTTCCCGACGCCGTCCCGCCGAAATTTTCAAAAAAAATGCGGCACGCCCTGTTTGGGCCTTGCTTTTTGTCTGGATTTCCTTTATAATATAAAAAAACAAAGGTTTGTTTTTTATGGTGAAACTGACGGACATCGCCCGGGAACTGAATCTGGACGTCTCGGTGATTTCACGGGCGCTGAACCCCAATCCGGACAAACACGCGGTCGTCAGGCAGGAGACGCGGGAACTCATTCTGCGCACCGCTCACCGGATGGGGTATCGGCCGAACCGCTATGCCTCGTACCTGAAACGCGGGAAAATGCCGACACTGCTGTGTTTTCTGCCGGACCGGGCGGACCGATTGATCGCGGATCTGGCGTTCGGCATTTCCGAGGAGGCGCTGACCGAAGGGTTCCCGGTCAGTTTCTTCATCGGCAACGACATGGGAAAATTCATCGACGTGCTTCAGCACCCGACTGAAATCGGCCATGCCGGCGTCATCAGCTACCCACCGGACAAACGCGATGAACCCTACCTGCTGCAATTTCTGGAAAACTATGCGCAGAACGGCGGCAAGGCCCTGCTGGTCAATTACTATACCAACCTGCCGCGGCATTGGTCCTCCGTGGTGAGGCTGAATCAGGACGAGGAGGCCGGTATCGCACTCGTCGCCGCACATCTGCTGGAACAGCGGTGCGACCGTTTCTTTACCGTGGCGGAAGACGACTGGTGCGATCTCCGGCTGCAACTGTTCCGGAACCGGATGGAAGCCGCCGGGCGCCCCTGTTCGCACCTTCGGCTGCCGGATATTGCGGAACTCCTGATTGCCCGGGAACAGGGCCATGTCATCGGGGTTTTCGCCGAGCACGACTTCTGCGCCCTGAACCTGTTCCGGAAGCTGCAATGCTGCGGCATCACCCCCGGCGACACGCTCAAGGTCGTTGGCTATGACGATCAGCTCTTCGCGGCGGACACGCACCTCGGACTGAGCAGCGTTCACCCGCCGACCCGGAGCCAGGGCCGCCGGGCCGTCCACAAATTGCTCCAGCTGATCAACGGAAAAACGGAGTCCGACGAATGGATCAAACCGGAATTGAAACTCCGCCGCTCCTCCGTGTCCCCCGGGGGCGCCCCCTGATTCCGGTATTGCCGTTTTCATCACCATCGCTACAGTCAACGGAAAGGAGAGAAAAAAACAAAGGTTTGTTTCCAACAGGCATCCTGCGGAGCCCGCCGGGGAACGTCCGCCTCCGGTCTACCCAAACAGAATCTGTTCAAGGAGTTGCTGTCATGAGAAAACGCTTCACATTGATCGAACTGCTGGTGGTGATTGCGATCATCGCGATTCTGGCGGCGATGCTGCTGCCCGCCCTGAACCAGGCCCGCGCCAAGGCCAGATGCATTCAATGCGTCTCCAATCTCCGCCAGATGGGGACGGCCCAGCTCTATTACCTCCATGACAACAACGGCTTCTTCATGCCCTACGGAAGCAATAAAAACATCAATTCCTGGGCCGACCCTTATTTTTCGGTTTTCGTCGGCCTGACGGATGCCAACTACCAGGGAGCCGTCCGCTATCTGCGGGTCCGGAGCTCCACCTCCTGCGTCGGCAGCGTGCTGGATTGCCCCGCCGCTCCGCCGGCGGTCAGCGTCGCCGCGAAAATGTCCCGTTTCCTCTACAATTCCAGTTTACCGGTGCTGGCCGGAAAGGAGACCAAAGTGGTACGGCCCGCCGTCCGGACGCTGTTCGCCGACGCCGCGGACGAATACTGGATCGCCGACTATACCAACTACTCCACCCGGCTCGGCGACTACCATCGGGGCAGCAACATGGTGTTCGTCGACGGTCACGCCGAGGCGCGAAAACAGCCGACGTTCGGCAGCGACACCTATCGCTATCAGGGCATGTTCTTCTGCGACAACCGGTTTCAATGGGACAGCCGGTTCTGACCGAAATGGCGGTGCCGCTTCGAGAGCCATGCGGTTTTCCCGGCGGCGACCGGCGTCTCCGTCAGGCGTTTTCGCACCAGCAGGCGTAATCGCGCGCCGGGATGATCCGGGAAACCCCGTCGATCTGCGCCGTAACCGTTTCGGAGCTCCAGTTGGCCGCCACCACGGCCTCCATGCCGTCCGGTGAACGCCAGCGCGAGGCAAACACCTGCGGCAGGCGCCGCCGCACGGTTTTCATGTCTTCCTCGCGGGTGTAGATGAAACGCGCCATGAAATCCACGTCCTTTTCCGGACACGCCACCACCGGCGGCGTCAGCATTTCACCGTCGAAAAGAAACTTTCCGTGATCCCGGTAAAACCGGACCGTCCGGCACAGATGCCCGTACACCTCGCGATAACGCTCTTCCGTGCAGTGCTTCAGCTGCAGGTTCGCCACCGTCGGAATATTGCCGTACACGATCTGCCGCACCATTTCCAGAAAAAACTGATCCGGAAACAACTTCAGCCAGTCGCGCTCGTGCCGCCAGCGCCCTTCCCGCGGCCACGCCGGATCGTATGGCGGAATCCCGTCCGGCAGCGTGTAACTGCCGTAAATCGGCATGATCCCATGATAGACCGCCGGATAAAACGGCACCTGTTCCAGATCCGGATCCGTGGAAAACCGTTCATGGCAGATATGAAAGCCGATGAGCAAATCCATGAGGTCCATGAAATCCTCTCCGCAGTCCTCGGTGCTGAGCAGCAGCTGCGGATGCCGACGACGCAACTCCTGCACCATGCGGCGATACCCCTGATAATGGTAATCCCCCCCGCCCGGCGCATGACCATGATTCGATGCGTAGCAGGGGCGGTGATTGGCATTGCCGATCATGTCGATGTAGATGCCCGGCAGCCCGGCGGCGGCCAGCCGGTCGAACTGCTCCATCAGACGGTCCTGAAACTCCCGGACGCTGCCGCAGATGCTGCCCAGCCGGTGGTGATTGAAGACATTGTAGGGGAAACACTCGGGCGTGCCGTCGCGCCGCAGGGCAATCGCCGCCGGGCCCTCCGGCCAGCGGGAGGCGCCGTCCATGTCCCAGGTCATGCCGTTGACGTACACCTGCACATGGCAGCCTTGGCGTTTCAACTCGGCAACGGTTTCGCGGAAAACCGACTCGCCGTCCCGCGGCGGCCAGTAATCCGGATAGTCGGTGTCATACGGATTATGATGCCACCAGTACCAGGAGAGCATGGCGCAACTGTCGGTATCGGCGCTCAGGCGCAACACCGGCGGCGCCACCTGATCCGCCAGACCGCGGTTCCAGCAGACGCAGCTGACGGCGCGCACGCGTTCGTCCGGTCTCTTCCGCGCCCATGGCTGCCGCAGCGCCCAGCGCCGGTACAATCGGGCGGCTTCAAACCAGCCGCCCGCAAACGGCGTGATGCCGCACTCATACGGCAACCGCCAGGTGCGGGACCGCTCGTCCTGCGGGGCCAGGTGATTGCCGTAAAACATGACCGCCCCCGGTTCCGGCCCCCGGCGGAAGAAGCAGCGCTTCTGAAACCAGGTCGGATCCCGGAAATCAAAAAAGATGGACTGTTCCGGCAGCAGCATGGCCGCCCCCCGCATCGTCACCATTTCAGAAACCGCGATCATCTCCGGATCGTATGGATCACAGGCATATTCCGACGGCACGACGACATGGGTCAGCGGGTGATGCAGAACGGTTCCGTATTGATCCGGGAGCAGCAGCGTGCCGGTTTCCGGAAAATCCGCCTTGACTGCGACGGGAAAACGGACGGCGGCCACTCCGGGGGCGTTTTCATATTCGATGGTGCCGAGGCGGCCGCCGTTCTCTCCGGATCGCCAGCGGCAGACGACGGCAAAATCCCCGTTCCGCCACTGCGTGCCGCCGTCCGGCAGTTCCGTGCGTTCCGCCATCTTCTCCGGCGTCACCAGTTCTCCGGAATTCAGCTCCAGCGCCCAGGAAATCCTCACGCCGTCCTCATCGCCTTCGCACCGCAATTCGTTCATACCCGTTCCCTTTTTGAAATTTGCGCCGATGCGCTTCAAAAAAATGGATTCAACGTTGCCTTCGCCGAATGGACTCGGTATAGTATAGCCGGAAAAGCGTCAAGACACAAGGAACTGTTCTCATGAAACACACGAATTTCGTCAATATCGTCAACTTCATTCGCGCCCTGGAGCCACGTTATCACGAGCAGCGGGACCTGTTCGAACCGGTCCGGGAACAGATGGCGCTGGCGAAGGAATTCGATCTGCCGACCACCTGGCTGCTGCAATACGATGCGCTGACCTCCGGACCGTTCGTCGATTTCCTCAAAAACGAAATGCCCGACACCCACGAAGTCGGCATCTGGTTTGAAGTCGTCCAGCCCAACGTCGAAGCGGCCGGCATTCCGTGGCGCGGGCGCTGGGCGTGGGACTGGCATACGGACGTCGGCTTCTCGGTCGGGTACACGCCGGAGGAAAGGGAACGGATCGCGGACGTCTTTCTGGAGCGGTTCCGGGAGACGTTCGGGAGCTGTCCGGTCTCCATGGGCAGCTGGCTCTTCGACGCGCATCTGCTGGCGTATCTGCATCGACGATACGGTCTCGAAGCCGCCTGCAACTGCAAGGACCAGTACGGTACCGACGGCTATACCCTCTGGGGCGGCTACTGGGCCAACGGCTATTACCCGAGCGTGCAGAACGCCTATCTGCCCGCGCAGCATCCGGCACACCAGATTCCGGTACCGGTCTTCCGGATGCTCGGCAGCGACCCGCTCTACCAATATTCCGCCGGACTCACGGGCAACGGTCAGCAGGTGATCACTCTGGAACCGGCCTTCGAGGGACTGGGCGGCGGCAGCCGGGAATGGGTGGAATGGTTTTTCCGGGAAAACTTCCGTCATCCGCATCTGGCGATGGCCTATGCACAGGCCGGTCAGGAAAATTCCTTCGGCTGGGACCGCATGAAAAAAGGACTCCCCGCCCAATACCGCGAAATCGCCCGGCTGCGCGATTCAGGAATCATCCGGGCCGCCACACTTGGAGAAACCGGACGCTGGTTCCGGTCGCACTTCCCGGTGACCCCCGCCAGCGCCGTGGTCACGCTGGACGACTGGCGGCATGCGGGGCACGCCGGCATCTGGTACCTTTCCCGGTTCGGCCGCATCAATCTCTTCCGGGAAACGGACGGAACGCTCACCATTCGCGACTGGCAGCTCTTCCGGGAAGATTATGCGGAACCGTATCTGCGGGACGTCTGCCACACCGGGGCCTGCGTGTACGATGCGCTGCCGCTGCTCGACGGGATGTTGTGGCACCCGAGTTCGTTCCGCTTTCCCGGAGGTCCCGGAGAAGTGGCGGACGTACTGGAGGAATCCCCGGAAATCCTGCGGATCATCTGGAAGCGCGAAACCGGTGAACACGTCGTCATCCGACTCACACCGGAAACCATGGAAGTGGCGTTTCCGCGTGACGGCGAAGCCCTGTTCTATCAATGCAATCGGCAGGCGGTGGAATTGCAGACGCCGACGGCCCTGTTTTTCCGCGACGGCAAAATCCACTACCGCCATAAGGGATACGATTACGGATTCGGCGCGGAAGTCGGGCGCATCGTTCCGGACGGCGACGATTTCCGACTGGAAGCGGACGG
>CASFXO010000319.1 GCA_949298665.1 uncultured Lentisphaeria bacterium | reverse complement strand
ATTACAGTGTCGATGTGGTAGGGCCGAAACGGCACTGATTGTCCCCCTGGATCAACAAGAAAGAGAGGGGGGCATGGCCGGCAGGAAGATGGAACGGGGGGAGGTATACCGGAGATTGTCCGTCTATTAAATTAATATGATTTTCCGTCAGACGGTTGCATCACGTAGCACTCTGGGGTATATTGCAGCAGAAATGGTTCTCAGCATAGCAGCGGGGCGGCGTTCGGAGGATGCCATGGATTTGCATTTCACCTGTCTTGTCCGGGAAAAGGAGGCGCGGCGGATTTTGCGGTTGTATTTTTCCGTTGTCATGCGGATCCGACGATTCTATTTCCTGGATGGCGGACTGGCGCTGGCACTGGTGTTGTTCTCCTTTTTCGGCAATTCCTGGATGACCTGGTGCCTCGGCGTCCTGGCGGTGCTTTTCTATGGCTGGGGGATTGAGGTCATCTCATTTTCTTCCTGGTGGCGGTCGCAGTGTCGGGCCATGCGGCATGCCGGGGTGTTTACGATGCCGGAAGAATGCCACCTGACGGATGAATTTCTGGAAATCCGGCGCGGGGAAACCATGACTCATGTGGTGCTGCGCGAGAATGTAACCGGGGTTTATTACCGGGAGGATATGGTTCTTTTATTCTGCGACACCCTTTTCGCAGGAGCGTTGCGCCGGGAGGAATTTCCGGAACAGAAGGATTTTGACGAATTCGTCGCGCACCTGCGGCGGAGCGGTTTTGCGGATCTGACGCCGTTTCCCTTCCGGCGTGCGCTGGCGCCGTGGCTGCTGGGCATGGTGGTGCTGGCGGGCTGGGTGTGGCAGCTCATGTCGATGGAAAATTGAAGAGCGGCGGAACTTTTCCGCCCGGTCCCGGTCATGTTTCCCGCCGCCGGTCCGCCGGGGCGTGGAGCACGCCTCCCCGGCCGGATTCCGTCGGTTTTTCCCGTGTCGGCGGAAAGGGGCCGCCTCCGGGGGAGGAGGAGGTTATCCGGAGGGCCCGGCGTTTTTTCCAGAGCCGGAAGGCTGCTCCTGAAGAAAAACCGAGTTCCGCGGCGATTTCTTTTTGTTTGAGGCCGTGCCGGACGGCCCGTTCCACATATTCGTGCCGGACCTGGTTGATGTATTCGCCGATGGGGAAGCCGGTTTCCGCCCGGAAAAGGTGCGACAGATGCGAACGGCTGTAGCCCGTCAGTGATTCCAGTTCCGCCAGTGAGCAGTGTACGCCGTTCCGGTTGCGGATGCAGGTCTTCAGCGTGGCGACGATGCTTGTTTCGCGCCGGTGTTCTTCGGGGGCCGGAGCACGGCATCGGGCGGCCACTTCCCGCAGCAACAGTTCGAAGAAGAAACGCATCCGGCTCAGGGCCTCGTCCGGGGTTTCCGTTTCGGTCAGATGGTGAAACAGCGCGGCATAGGCTCCCGGCAGTCGTCCGCCGCCGGGAACCGCCTGAAACGATCCGTCTTTCCGGCTGCGTAAGAATTCGTAATGGATGGTCTCCGCATGGACGGACAGCCAGAGCTGTTCACACCAGCCGCCGGTCGCGGGAAGAAAACCGTATTGATGTGGAATCCAGGTGCGAATCCAGCAGAACGTGCCGGGGGCGACGGTCAGCCATTCGCCGTTGAGCCAGTAGACGCATGTGCCGGAGAGGGCGAAGAAACACTCATGGAACGGGTGGCGTTCCACCCTGAACGCCATGGGAGGAGCGGCCGCGGCCTCCGTCGGCGCGTACAGTTTGCGAATGCCGTCGCAAAGAAGGCGGCTGAATTCCGGTGATGCCGGCATGATTGCACGATTGATCTGTTTTTTGCCGTTTTATGCGGTTGTTTTCCGCAGGTTCCATCCTATAATATAAAAGAGAGCGGGGATTTTTTCAATCTTGCGGAGGACGGATGCGGGATCTTTTCTTTTATGACGCCCTGTGCGCGGCCGGTCCGGTGATGACCGGAGGGAATGCGGCCGCGACACCCGGAGCACTGCTGGCCGAGATGGACCGTTACGGCATCGACAAGGCGCTGGTCCGGCATGCCAATCTGCCGAATGTCAGCGCGGAACTCTCCAACCGGTTGCTTGCGGAATGGCTCGGCGGCGATCGTTCCGGACGGCTTCGCGGCGTCTGGTGCCTGCTGCCGGAGCAGTGCGACGAATTGCCGGGACCGGATCAACTGTTCCAGCGGATGGCGGCGGCCAACATCGGCGCGCTGACGCTCGCCCCCTTTGCCCACCGCTGGATTCCCTGCCGGCTCACCATCGGCCGGATCATGGATGCCGCGGCGGAGCGGCATATTCCGGTGCTGCTGGACGATTTCACCGGCAGATGGCGGGAAATCTATGCGTTCGTGCAGGAGTTTCCGGACAACATTCTGCTGGTGCTGGACCGCAGCAAGCACGGACCGGACCGGTTGCTCCGGCCGCTGCTGGAGGCTTATGCCAATGTATATTACGTGATTTCCGGCCACTGGGTGCCGGAAGGCATCCGGGACCTCGCCGAGCGATATGGCGCGGAGAGGCTGCTGTACGGCAGCGACCATCCCCGATTCAATCAGGGGAACATGATGCTGCCGCTGAAACACAGCGGACTGCCGCTGGAATCCATCCGGAAAATCGCCGGGGAAACGCTGGAATCGCTTTTGCAGGGGGGCCGGTTATGAGTTTGTGGGAAACCCATCCGCTGGCGCGTCGTTTCTGGGAAGAGGGCCGGGCCGATATGCCGATCTGCGACATGCACGGCCACATGGGCAGCTTGAACACCATTTATTTCGCCCGTGCGGAAGCCGGCCGGATGGTCGCGCATATGAAACGGATCGGCGTGCGGCGACTGGTCTTTTCCCATCACCATGCGCTGTTCGAACCGTCCTTCCGCAATGAGCGGGCGTGGGCCATCTGCCGGGAATACCCGGAAATCCTGCGGATGTACGTGGCGATCAATCCGCATTATCCCGAACATGTCCGCGAGGATCTCGCCCGGTTCGACGCCTGGAGACCGTTCGCCGTCGGGTTGAAGTTTCTGCCGGATTATCATCAGGTGCCGCTGTCCGACCGCCGGTATGAATACGCTCTCCGTTTCGCCGGAGAGCGGAAGCTGCCGGTTCTCTGTCATACCTGGGGCGGGTCGGCTTGCAATGGTTTCCCGCAGTTGTCGGAGACGGTACAGCGGCATCCCGACGTGGTTTTTTTTGCCGCGCATGCTCTTTTCGGGGATTGGGACGGTGCGGAGCGGCTGGTGCGGGAGTCCCCCGGAAACGTGTATCTGGAGCTGACCGCCCTGCCCGGAGAACGCGGCATTCTGGAACGGTTGACCGCTTCCGTGGGGTCTGAACGGCTGCTGTTCGGTACCGACCTGCCGTGGTTCGACGAATATCAGGCGGTCGGCGGGGTGCTTGCGGCGGATATTACGGAACAGGATATGCGCAATATTTTCCATGCCAATGCGGAACGCATTCTGGGGCGGGACTGGTAGACGACGTTCAAAACAGGGAGGTGACGGCATGTTCGGCATCGGGGAAGAAGAGATTCAGGCGGTGGCGGATACCATCCGGCGCGGGGTGCTGACCCGGTTTCAGGGGGGGACCGACGGCTATCTCGCCCGTTCGGAACGGGCGCTCGCGGAAAAAATCGGCGTGAAACACGCCTTGATGGTCAATTCCGGCACCAGTGCTCTCATGTGCGCATTGGTCGGGCTGGGCATCGGCAAAGGCGATGAGGTGCTGGTTTCCGCCTACACCTGGATTTCCACACCGCTGGCGCCGATGCTGCTGCAGGCGGTCCCCGGACTGGTCGAGGTGGACGAAACACTGACCATGGACCCGGACGACCTGGAACGGAAAATCACTCCACGTACCCGGGTGATCGTGGTGATTCACATGGCCAACCGCCCCTGCGACATGGATCGGATCATGGCGGTGGCGGCGAAACACGGTCTGCCGGTGATCGAGGACGCCTGCCAGGCGGTCGGGGGCTCCTACCGGGGACGCCGGCTTGGTTCGATCGGAAAGGTCGGGTGTTTCAGTTTCAACAATTACAAGAATATTTCCTGCGGGGAAGGCGGCGCGGTGCTGACGGATGACGACCTGCTGTTCGATCGCGCCCGGCTCTGGCACGATGCGGGGACCTTCGTGCAGTCTTACGACGCGAAGATCCGGATTCCGTTTTTCGCGGGGCAGGATTACCGCGCTTCGGAAATCGAAGGCGCCCTGATCTGGGCGCAGCTGAAGCGGCTGGATCCGGGACTTGTCATGCTCCGGGAGCGGGTGAAACTCGCTGCCGAGGTGATCCGGGCCGAGGGAAAATACCGTCTGGCGCCGCATCCCGATCCGGATTCCGCCGCGTCTCTGGCGATCCAGTTTGATACGCCGGAGGAGTTCGCCGCGGTCGCCGGAGAAAAGGGCTGGAAGAGCATCTACGACACGGCCGGGCGTCATGTCTACACCAACTGGCCGCCGCTGGTGGAAAGGCGCGCCTACCGGGATGATGTGAATCCCTTCCTGACCGGATTCGGCCGGGACGCCCGGTTCGATGCGGACGCGGCGCCGCGGACATTGGATATTCTGAAGCGCACCATGTATCTGGACATTGCGTGGGACGCTCCGCCGGCGGAAATCGAGCGGCAGATGCGCGAACTCTGAACGCCGGGGACGGTGCCGCCCCTTTTTTCGCGAAATGCTTCGTCCGGATCCGGCGTCGCATTGGCGCGGAGGTTCCGGAAATGTTATAATATTTCATCGGTTGTTTTTTTCAGATGATCATGGAGGACGGGGATGGAATGGCGGTTCACTTATCAGGTCCGGGAGGAGGAGCTCCGGAAGGCTTGTCGGCAGTATTACGGATTGCTGATGCGGGTACGGCGTTTCTATGTGCTGGACGGCGGACTGGTGGTGGTGATCGCCCTCTGGCATTCCTGCGGCCCGAACTGGTGGTCTTACGGGCTGGGAGGGCTGGTGCTGCTGCTCTGCTCACCGTGGGTGGAGGGGCTCTATTTCGCATTCTGGTGGAGAATTGTCCGGCTGACGCTGCGCTGGAACGGAACGTTCTCCATGCCGGGAGACTATCTGCTGACGGACGAGGGCATGGAGATCCGGCGCGGCGGGGATTGCCGCAAGGCCGTCTGGAAAGAGCAGGTCAGCGGCTTTTGTCGCCGGGGAGAGGTGCTGCTCCTGTTGCGGGGACAGCGTCTTTTCGGTGTTCTGCGGCGCGACATGTTTCCGTTGGAGGAGGCGTTTGAGGAATTTACGGATCTCTTCCGCCGGGAAGGGTTCAGGGATCTTGCGCCGTTTCCGTTCCGGCATGCTCTGGTGCCGTGGGGGATCGGCGTGGCATTGCTGGTGTTCTGGGGTCGGCTCATCTGGGGCGGGAATTAAGGGGCGGCGGGGTCCGGGCACAGTCAGAGCTTCTTCAGCCGCCGGTCCGCCGCCGGAGCCGTCAGCGTGATCAGCAGCACCTCGGGGCGGCAGCCGAGCCGCCAGGGAAACGACAGCTGGCCGAGGCCGGAGGAGAGGAACATCCGGTCCCCCGTGCCGGAGCGGACGAAGAGCCCATAATCAAACCGCCGCCCGTATCGGGACGCGGCCAACACGGCGCCGAAGAACGGCAGCCGGATCTGGCCGCCGTGGGTGTGGCCGCAAAGCGCCAGCGGAATCGGCATGCGGGGTTTCCGGGGAGAATCCAGGGCGATGACGGTATCCGGATTGTGGGCCAGCAGAATCCGCTGTCTCGGAACGTCCGGCCAGTGCAGCGGCGGCAGGTGTCCCGAGTTGACGTCGGAAGCGCCGTAAAACGTCACTGTGCCGTCATCGAACCATTCGTTTTCCAGCCAGACGAAGTCGTATTCCCGGTAGAGGTCGCGCCAGTACTCATCCGGCAGCCAGCGCTTGCCGCATTCCCAGTTGCCCGGGACCGCCAGCCGGACGGGGCCGGGAATGCCGCGCAATGCCTCCAGCAATTCCCGCTGCCGGTCCAGATCGCAGGCGTAGGCGGAGAGATCGCCGCCGGAAATCAGGTAATCCGGAGCGAATTGCGTAATCAGCCGGACAAGTTCCGTCGCCTTGAGGCGATCCCGGGCGCTGCCGCGATAATGCGCGTCGGAAAAAAAGGCGATTTTCCGCCCTTGAGCCGCCGGGTTTTCCGCCGGGAAATGCAGCGAAACCGCCGCGATCGGGCCCTCGCCGCGGCGGTCCATTTCGCGGTAGGAACGAACCCGCCGCCACCGTTCCGCGCGGTTGATGAAGCGACAGAGCAGCTGAACGGGTTCGACGGGCATGCCGCTTATTCCATTTCCGCCAGGATATCCGGCGGCAGCGGCAGGACGGCGGCGATGGTGCGTTCGCTGCCGTTCGGCATGGTGATGGTTTCACCTTTGCTGTGGCCGAGCATCGCCTGACCGAGGCGGGTGCGGTACGAGAGGTAATTCTTTTCCGGATTGCCGTCCCAGGCTCCCAGCAGATAATAGGTGCTGATGTCGCCTTCGTCGTCGGCGAGGTCGACCCGGCAGCCGATGACCGCGGTGTCGTCCACCTGGACCTTGGCGAATGAAACCGGCTGGACGCGCTGGAGTTCCCGTTCCAGTTCGCCGCGGCGGCGGGAAAGGAAGTTGCGGCGCTCCTTGGCGGCATCGAATTCG
>CASFXO010000318.1 GCA_949298665.1 uncultured Lentisphaeria bacterium | reverse complement strand
AGGCTGAAACGCAGAAAGGAAACACAATGAACATCTACGTCGGAAATTTGCCCTACAGCATTGATCGTGACGAACTTTCGGAGATCTTCTCCGCTTTCGGCGAAGTCAGTGCCGCCCGAATCGTCAACGATCGCGAGTCCGGCAGATCCAAGGGCTTCGGCTTTGTCGAAATGCCCAACGACGAAGAAGCCAACCGGGCCATCGCCGAACTGAACGGCAAGGAAATCGGTGGACGCAAAGCTGTCATCAACGAAGCCCGTCCGCGTGAAGACCGACCCCGCGACGGCGGCTTCCGCAGCGCCAACCGCGGCGGCAGCCGCTGGTAACAGCGCGTCTGTTTGCGGTAAGATCCGGCCCCGGAGCAATCCGGGGCTTTTTTTTTTCGCTGCAATACGCGGAAAAGATGTGCTGTCCCCCCACGCCGGGTCATCGGGGACACGGCAATCCTCAGCGCTCCCGTACCGTCAGATAGTCCGTGAATTCCAGCAGATAATCGCGGTAACGGTTGGCCGGGAAAACCGCCAGAAGGTCGCGGGCTCTTGTCGCAAGTTTCCGACAGTCCGCCGCCACGGATTCCGCGGCACCGGATTCCCGCAGCCATTGCCGCACCCGTTTCAGGTGTTCCGGCGTATACTCCGGCAAATGCAGACTCGCCAGCAACTCCCGGCGCACCGCCGGAGCGGCCAGCGCCAGAGCACGCAGCAGCAGCACCGTCGGCTTGGCTTCCTTCAAATCATTGCCGACGGCCTTGCCCAGCTTCGTCTCGTCGCCGAAGATTCCAAGAACATCATCCCGCAATTGAAACGCCACACCGCAGGCCTCCGCGAAGTCCCCCAGCATACGCGTTTCCTCCCGTTCCGGCGTCGCGTCATCCAGCGCCGTCATCGCCCCCAGTTCCGCCGCCAGCCGCAGCAGAGCGCCGGTTTTCAAGCGGATCATTTCCAGCACTTCCTCGGGATTGATTTCCAGTGGGGAACGTAAGGAAAAAGCCACATCCAGCGCCTCGCCGCTGATCAGGGCGCGCCCTCCCAGCTCCTGCATCCGGCGCAGCGCCCCCGTCACGGTTTCCGCCCGAAGCCCGGACTCCACCGCCCGCGACAACAGATGGTTGGCCCACGCCTGCTGCAGATCTCCGCAGAGCACGGCGAAATTCATCCCCTGCCGTTCCGCCTCCGCTCCATCCTGCCGAAACGGCGCCGCCGCCACCGCATCACGCAACCGGCAGTGCGCCGTCGGCACGCCGCGCCGCAGGACATCCCGATCGATGATGTCGTCATGCACCAGGGTCCAGTTGTGCCAGACCTCCACCGCCGCCGCCGGCAACCATGCCCGGCACGGATCGCCCCCGAGCAGCCCGCAGCACCAGATCAAAAGAGCCGGACGCAGCCGCTTGCCGCCGCGCCCCGGATAATCCCGCACCGAATCCCGCAGAAACGCCGGTTGTATCGATTCCGGAAACGCGTCTTCGGCGATCACCCGGTCGATCTTCGCAGCCACCTCCCGCAGCGCGGCCTGCATGCCGTTCACAGTCTCACCGTGGAGCTGACGCTGGTCCAGAGCTGGCTCTTGAGGTCGATCTTCTTGCGCTGCCGGGTCGCCAGCGGAATCGGCACATGCGTAAAGGAGTCATGCCAGTGTCCGACCACCATGTCGGTACGCCCGGACATTGCGGCGTGCACCGCGTTCTGGGCCAGCATGGTGCAGAAAACCGCGTCGGTTCCGCGCGCGGGAATGCTGCGGATCGTATAGGACGGATCGAAATATTTCAAATTGACCTCCATGTCCTTCTGCTTGAAATACTCGATGATCCGCTCCTTGAGCAGCAATCCGATGTCGTCGTGCAGCACATTGCCGGAAGCGTCGGTACGGCCGCTGTGGTTGGCGAAAAGTTCCTGGCCGGCGCCTTCCGCCACAATGATCACCGCATGGCGGCGTTCCAGCAGACGCTTTTCCAGATTCGGCAGCAGCGCGGTCGGCCCGACGCCGTCCAGCGTAAACGGTTTTTCCGGAACGAGGCAGTAGTTGATGTGAGAATTGGCCAGCGTCGCGTTGGCGGCGATGAACCCGCTGTCCCGGCCCATCACCTTGATCAGCCCAATGCCGTTGAATGCGCCTTCCGCCTCGTTGTGTGCGGCGGTGACGAACAGTTCCGTGGCGTAGATCGCGGTCTCGAAGCCGAACGACTTGTCGATGAAGCCGATGTCGTTGTCAATGGTTTTGGGAATGCAGACCACGCTGATCGCCAGCTTCCGGTTGCGGATGACCCGCACGATGTCGTGGGCGCAGCGCAGCGTACCGTCGCCGCCGATGCAGAAGAGCAGGTTGATGTTCATGCGGACCAGCGTATCCACCATCGTCTCCTCGTCCTGGCGGCCCCGTGACGAGCTGAGAACCGACCCGCCGCTTTCGTGAATGTCGTCGATGTTGTCCTCGTCCAGAATCATCGGTTCGAGCTTGTAATCCGGAATCAACCCGCGGTACCCGTAGCGGATGCCGTACACCATCGGAACCTTGTACTGGGAACGCAGGGTGCGGGTCAGAAACTTGATGACGTCGTTCAGTCCCGGACAGAGTCCTCCGGCGGTGAGAATCGCCGCCTTGCTCCAGGCCGGATCGTGAAAAATCCGGCTGCGCGGCCCCGCCTGTTCAAAAGCGGGAATCGGTTCACCACGCGAAATATATCCATTCAACTCCTTGAGATCGCTGGGATACGCGACCGTGGAATCGTCCGAAATGAAGTCCACCGACCGCAGCGGACTTTTGATTTTGGACTCTCCCAGCACTTCTATCTGAAAATCCTTGTGATCCATCTTTTCTCTCTCCACCCCGAAAAAATCATTGCCGTCAGCATCTTACTGTAACCCCGAAAACCGTAAATTTCAACCGTTTTTCCTGAGCCGCGCCGCTGGAATTTCAACAAAAACGGACTATTTTATACCCTCAGGGCGGAAATGAAAAAAAGGACCCCTCTGCCGGAAAACCATTCGAAATCGACGCTCCGTCCGGTTCCGGCGCATGGCCCGGGAGAATCATTGTTGTTCAGACTGTTTTTGTTCTTTCTGCTGCCGGGCTGGACCGCCGGCTGGAGCGCGGCCCGGGGCGCGACCGTCTGGGAAACGATGCCGGCGCTGCTGCTTGCCGCTGCGGCGGCGCTGACCGGCGCATTGCTGATCCGACTCCGGCCCGGCGGGGAAAAGCCACAGGGGGGACTCGCCTGCCTGCCGCTCATGCTCTTTGTTTTCCCGGAAGCCCGGCTGATCGCCGCGGCGCTGACGGCGGGAGCCCTGAGCGCGCTGCCGGAATCCGTCGCCCCGGAAAACGGCAAACGGGTATTCGCCGCGGCCTTCGGCGGTTGTGTGCTGTCCGCGTATCTGGGGGGGAATCATTTTCTTGCCGATCCGGTCGTCAACCTGGTATTTACCGGCATGGCCCTGCCCGCGGTGCTGGTCCTGTTTCGGAACAGCATCCGGAATTTCCGACTCCTTTCGGGCCTGCTGACGGTCATGCTGGGGGGGGGGCTGATCCTCATACTGTTCGGAACCGCAACCTTTACCGGCAACGTGCTCCGTGGTGACGTCAACTCCTATGAGGTGACGCCCGTCCCCGACCGGGCCCGGCATTACCGGATCGGAAGCGCCGGACAAACCTATGTCTTCCCCGAAGCATTCTATCGCCGGCTGCCCGCGGCGCTGCCCGCGGCGCTCCAGCCGAACCGGGATCACTTGAAGGTATTGTTTTTCAGTGCGGTCCCCTCCGCCATACCGCTGCTGCTGGAGCAGTTCCCGTTCGTCGAATCCGTCCGTACCCGGTTCGACCTGCAACTGCCCGGCCTCTGGACCCGGGATGGATTTCTGCCGCTGACCGTTCTGCCGCAGGAACCGGCTTTCGCTTCGGGAAGGGATCGTCATGACCTGATTTTCATTGCCGAATATCCCGATGCCGCGCCGGAGGCGAAATCGCGACTGCTGCGACAACTGCATGCCGACCGGCTCGCTCCCGACGGAGTCCTGATTGTTCCGGCCGACGGGCCGGAGCCGCCCTGCCGTTATCGCCTGACGCTGCCCGGCAGCGGAGGACGTTATCTCGCCGCCACGGATACACCGGATCTCCTGTGCGCGGACCTCGCCGCGCTGGACCGACGGCTGGGAGAATGGAGTCCGCCGGAGTACGAAATCCTGCCGCCGGGAATTTTCCCCGTTCTGTATGAACACTGCCTGGCCCCGGAACCGTCCGTAAATCCTCCGGCGGAAACATTCCCGGCCCGGCTCCGGCGCAAAATGGCCGCCTGCCCCTGGCAGTGGACGCTCCTGCCGCTCGCCGTCGGCTATGCCCTGCTCCGGGTCGGCTGCGGCCGCTACCGTCATCTGCCCGGCATTTTCGTTCTTGCCGAAAACGGCATGAGCTGGATCTGGCTGGTCGCCGGCATTTCGCACGGTCTGGCCGCCTTTCGGCTGACCGACGGTCTCGCCGACAACGTGCTGTCTGCCGTCGCCGTGATTGCCTTGCCCACGGTGTTCCAGGTCGGCAAACACAATGCCTCCCCCCTGCTTGCCGCCGCCGTCATTCCCGTCATGTGGGGGATATTTTATCTGGATTTGCCCGGGGCCGCGTGGGTGCCGGCCCTGCTGCTTTTCATTGCGGCACGCTTTTTCGACGGCGACGCCGGCTCCGCACCGGCGGGAGAAATACCAAGGGAGATTCCCGTTCTTGCAGGCGGCATCGTGGCCGCCGTACTGCTGCCGGTTTTCCCGCCCGCGGCGCTGCTGCCGGCGGCGTTTCTCATTCGTCTGCCCCGGATTTTGAAGCTCTGACTGCGGCTCAGTCGGCGAGACGGCGGTAGTTGATGGCTTCGAGCAGATGCTCTTCGCGGATGGGCTCGCTCCCGGCGAGGTCGGCGATGGTGCGGGCGACTTTCAAAATCCGATCGTAAGCCCTGGGACTGAGACGGAAACGGCTGATGGCCTGTCGCAGCAGCAGACTTCCGGCAGCATCCGGACGGCAGTAGCGCTGCAGTTCCCGACTGCCCATGCGTGCGTTGCAGAAAATACCGCTTTCTGCGTAACGCGCGGCC
>CASFXO010000317.1 GCA_949298665.1 uncultured Lentisphaeria bacterium | reverse complement strand
GGCTACGTTGCTGGTCAAGAACGGTTACGGCGTCATCACCGGCGGCGGTCCCGGCATCATGGACGCGGCCAACCGGGGCGCGTACAAGGCCGGCGGCGTGTCGGTGGGACTCAATATCGAACTGCCGAAGGAACAACGCCCTAATCAGCATCAGACACATTGTCTGGATTTCCGGTATTTCTTCACCCGCAAGGTCTGTTTTTTGAAATATTCGCTGGCGGTGGTGGTATTTCCCGGCGGCTTCGGAACGCTGGATGAATTCTTTGAAGTCATGACCATGACCCAGACGCGCAAAATCAACCGGGTGCCGCTGATTCTGGTCGGTCATGATTTCTGGAAGGGGCTGCTGGACTGGTTCCAGAATTCTCTGGTCAAACGGGGCATGATTTCGCCGGAAGACCTCTCCCTTTACAAGGTGGTCGACAACGCGGACGAAGCGCTGGCCTATCTTCTGGAATGCCACCGTTACGGCTTTCAGAGCACCGTGAAGGCCGAATAACCTGGACCAGGCTTTCCTCCTGAACGGGGCAGGGGCGCGAACCGGAACCACCGATTCGCGCCCCTGTGATTATGTGGATTCTTTTCCGATCAGACGCCGGGATCCGGCGGCGTGTAGTTTTTGTCGCCGCCCAGCTGCAGGAACTTGCGGTAAACCAGACACAGACTGCCCGCGCCCAGCAGCGTGGTCAGCACGCCGAAGAGAAATACGATCCGGTAATTCTGGTCCGTGCAGTCCAGAATGTATCCGAAAAGCGGTCCCAGCAGAACGTTCGCAATCGCCAGAATCATCGACATCGCCGAGTTGAACTGGGCAAACAGCGACCGCGGGAACAACCGCAGCGCCAGCGACGCGGAGACGGTGAAGTAGCACCCCGACAGCAGACAGTGAACAAACAGAATCACCAGATAAGACGTCTGGCCGGTAACGCAGAACCACCCCGCGATCATGGAGCTGAGGTACAGCACCAGCGACACGATGCTGGTGCGCAGCGGATGAAACCGGTCCGCCAGCGCCCCCAGGAAGAAGCTCAGGGCAAATGAACACCCGTAGGTGATGGCGGAAACCTTGCCGTACATGTCCATGTCCACGTTCAGATCCTTGGCATAGAGAATCGCGAACATGTTGAACGGCACCGCCGCCAGCGTGGACAGCACCAGCGCCGCAATGACCAGCCGGTAATACGGCACCGAGAAACTCTGCCGGAAATACGTCAGGATCGGTCCGAAGATCAGCATGGCACCCTTCTGACCGGCCGGCGGTTCCGGCGGCGGCGGATACTGGCCTTCCTTGACCTTCAAGCACAAACAGAGCAGTCCGAAGCCGTAGAACAAGCCCACGCCGAGGAAAATCAACATGTAGTTTTCTTCCACCAGGCCCAGCAGGAAGTAGTTGAAAATCATACCGGCCAGCAGACTGATCGCCCGGAAAAGCCCGTAGAAGCGTCCCAGCAGTTCCTGCGGCACCACGTCATTGACCAACGCACCGGAAAGCGCCCCCGCCATCGTCTGGCCGAAGTCCAGTGACGCCCAGAATACGCCGAAGCAGATTACACTGGCGAGATTGACGGACATGACTTCCGGTCCGCCGCAGGCTTCAGACAACCACCTTCCGAGCATCGGGGAGAAACCCAACCCGCAGGCGCCGACGACGATGAACGGCGTGGTGAATGCCAGAAACGGAATGCGTCGTCCGAAACGCCCCCGGTGCCGGTCGGAAATGTAACTGATCATCGGCATCAGGAAAATATTGGTAAAATTAGGAAATGCAATGATGATCAATGAGTAAACCAGGTCGGAGACCCCGAATTCGCGGATCAGCAGCGTTGCCGCGGGACCGATGGCCCGGTCTTTCATTGCCCAGGCGAAGTCGCCGCCGAGCAGCCAGCAGAACAACGTGACCAGTCCGGCAAAAGTGTAGGTCAGCGTGCCGACGCGCCATACTTTCTGTTGAGGTTCCGGGGAAGATTGCGTTTCTGTCGCCATGGGTCAGGTGTCCTCCTTTCGGTTTGAAGTCAATTGAAAACGGGTGTTACGGCAATATGCCATAGCTTTTCAAGGAATACAACCGGTCGAAGTCCGGATAACCAAAAAAACTCTAAAAAAATACCATTTCCCGAATGGGAAACGGTATTAGGATGGATCGGGCGGCGCGAGGTGGGCGCCGCCGGCATGGAGGCATGAATTACAGCAGTTTCGCCGCCAGGGCGGCCAATTCGCTGCGTTCACTCCGGGTCAGCGTAATATGGCCGTGAATCGGATAACCCTTCAACCGTTCGGACACGCAGGTGAGACCGTTGCTGGAGGCGTCCAGATACGGGTTGTCGATCTGGTGGGGATCGCCGGTCAGGACGATCTTAGTGTCCTCGCCCGCCCGGCTGACGATGGTCTTGATCTCATGCGGAGTCAGATTCTGGGCTTCGTCGATGATTACGAACTGGCGCGGAATGCTGCGCCCCCGGATGTAGGTCAGCGCCTCCAGCTCCAGACGATGGGCGTTAAGCAGGCTTTCCGGCGTGGTATGGGCGGAACTGCGCGGCTTGTCCCGGGTTTCACTCTGAAGCAGATACTGAAGGTTGTCGAAGATCGGCTGCATCCAGCTGGCCAGTTTCGATCCCTTGTCTCCCGGCAGATAACCGATGTCGTTGCCGAGTGGAATAATCGGGCGGGAAACCAGAATCCGTTCGTACTGGTTTTCCCGGAGCGTCGCCTGCAACGCGGCGGCCAGCGCGAGAAGGGTTTTGCCGGTCCCCGCGCCGCCGACCAGGGTTACCAGCTGGACGGAAGGATCGCACAGCAGTTCGAGCGCCATGCGCTGCTCCTTGTTGCGCGGGGTGATGTTCCAGACCTGATCGGCCTGATGTTCGACCAGGTGCAGTTGACCGTCGGCCTTCAGGCGGGCGATGGCGGACTGCCGGGAGCCTTCGGCGTGGAACACGGCGAATTCATGGGGCAGAAGGTGGTGTTCTCCGGCGGGCGCGGTGTGTTCCCGGTAAAGTGCATCGATGAAGGTCGCCGGGCAGTTGATGTTGCGGAAGCCGGTGTACAGTGTTTCGTAATCCACCTTCTCCCGTTCGAAGTCCATGACCTTCAGTCCGAGCGCGTCGGCCTTGAGGCGCAAATTGATGTCCTTGCTGATGAAGACCACGTTCTTTTTACGCCTGTGCAGTGCGAAGGCCACCTGAAGAATCCGGTTGTCCGGGGTGTCCGCGCCGAGGTCGGTACGGAAGATTCGATTCATCTCCTCCTCCGACCCCGGATCCGCCAGCATGGCCGCGGCCAGTACGAAAAGATCGCCGGTCGCCGTCGAATCCTCCCGGGTCAACGGCACGCCGCGCTGGAGATTGCCCGCTTCGCGCAGCCGGTCCAGGCGCCGGATGACCTGCCGGGCGTTGCGGCCGAGTTCGTCCTGGTTCTTCTTGAATTTGTCCAGTTCTTCGATCACCGCCATGGGGATGACCACGTCGTTGTCCTGAAACGATTCCATGCTTCGGGCACTGTGCAGAAGGACGTTGGTGTCCAGTACGAACGTTTTTTTCATCGGCAGACTCTCCCGTTTTTCATAATGCTGCGGAGACGGTCGACGCCGCGCCGCCGTATCCGGGGGACCGCTCCTCTTCGCGCCACCGTTCCGATGGGGTCGGGCGGTATTGCCGGTCCCGGTTTCAGTATACACCGGAGCGCGGGAAATTACAACTCTCCGTCATGGTTTTGTCGGAAAGTGAGAAGTTTTTCCGCCGCCGCCAGCGCCGTCAGCAGCAGAAACCGATCCGTACCGTCGGTGTCGTAACGCAGTTCCGCCCACAGTTTCAACTGCAGCCACAGATTGGCCGCCGGGTAGCTTTCCGCATTCAGGCCGGGTTCGCGCATGCGTCCTGTGGCGAAGCGTTCGCTCAGAAACTGCTGCGGCGGCATTCCGGGATGCCGCCGGATGCCGTACAATTCCAGCTGCTGCGGCAGCAGCAGTTCCAGGCAGCTGGTATAGGCGTCCCGGTCGTATTCGCCGATGACCTGTTCGAAATCGGGGCGGTCGGTCGGCGCAGCGTGCCAGATGGGATGCTGGCAGATCAATCGGAGGAGCCGCTCGATTTCGGAGCCGGGAAGGTGTTCCTCGGCTTCAAAGAGCGCGTGTGCGGACGTTTTGTTCGGCAACAGCAGCCGGCACAGGGAGATCAGGGTCTGCTGGCGCAATACCCAGTAGCTTTCGTTGGCAAGTACCGGGAACACCCGGCGGACATGGCGGTGGTCGCCGATGCGGCTGAGCGCTTCCCCCGCCAGCGGCCAGAGCAGCTGGTAACGACGATTGTCCAGCAGTTCGCATAGCGGGATTTCCGCCTCCGGTGCGCCGACCAGCCCGGCGGCGAAGATGCAGGACTGTGCCAGCGCGATGTCGCTGTCGTGAAAGTGGCGGATCAGCATCGGCGCGGCCTCCGTCAGTTTCAGGCGGCCGATGGTTCGGGCGGCCATGGCCTGAAGGCCGATTTCCGGAATTTCAATGAGTTTCTGGAGTTCTTTCGTCAGCTCCGGTGGAACGTCACCTTCCAGACGGCAGATATTGAGCAGCGCGCCGTCCCGGATGCGGCTGGAAGGACTGTAAAGATCGTGAATGAGTTCGTTGGAAATGAGTTTACCCTGCGCCCGG
>CASFXO010000316.1 GCA_949298665.1 uncultured Lentisphaeria bacterium | reverse complement strand
GCCACGATCAACCTCAAGGATGAGTTCACCCGCATCCCCGGCGTCGGCGACGTCCAGATTCTCGGAGAACTGAAATACGCCATGCGCATCTGGCTCAATCCGGACAAGCTGGCCTACCTCAAACTGACCGTGGAAGACGTCACCGCCGCCATCCAGGCGCAGAACGTGCAGGTTTCCGCGGGCGCCGTCGGCGACGCCCCGACCGACGACCGGCAGGCGTTCCGGTATTCGCTCCAGACCCAGGGCCGGATGGAGGATGTTGCCGAATTTGAAAACATCGTCATCCGCTCCACCCCGGACGGGCAGCAGATCAAACTCAAGGACATCGCCCGGGTGGAACTCGGCGCCGAAAGTTACGCCTCCACCGGCAGTTACAACGGAAAACCCGCGGCACTCCTCGCCATTTATCAGCTCAACGATGCCAACGGCCTCAACATCGCCAATGCGGTGCGGGAACGGCTGGCGGAACTCCGCCCCTATTTCCCGGAAGACCTGGATGTGGCGGTGCCGTTCGATACGACCGAATTCATCACCGCCTCGATCGAAGAAGTGGTCGTAACGCTGCTCGAAGCGGTGCTGCTGGTGATTCTGATCACCTATCTCTTTTTGCAGGACTGGCGGTCGACGCTGGTGCCGACGCTGGCGATCCCGGTATCGCTGATCGGGACGTTCGCGGTGATGCTGGCGATCGGTTTTTCCATCAATCTGATCACGTTGTTCGGTCTGATTCTCGCCATCGGGGTGGTGGTGGACGACGCCATCGTCGTGATCGAAAACGTCAACCGCCTGATGGAGGAGGAAGGTCTCGCGCCGAAAGAGGCGGCCATCAAATCCATGGAACAGGTAACCGGGCCGGTCATCGCCACGACGCTGGTGCTGCTGGCGATGTTCATTCCGGTCTGTTTTCTGCCGGGAATTACGGGGGAAATGTACCGGCAGTTCGGGATCACCATTTCCGTGGCGGTGCTGATCTCCAGCATCAACGCCCTGACGCTGAGTCCGGCGCTGAGCGCGATTCTGCTGCGTCCGCTGGAGGCACACCGGCGGAAGTTCTTTCTGTTCCACTGGTTCGACGCCGGATTCGAGAAACTGACCGCGGGTTATATCCGGGTGGTTTCGCCGATTGTCCGCCGGGCTTTTCTGATGCTGCTGTGCTATGCGGGACTGGGATATTTGTGCTTTGCGCTGTACAACCACCTGCCGACGGGCTTCATCCCCGACGAGGACCAGGGGAAAATCTTCGTCAACGTCCAGCTTCCCGACGCCGCCTCGCTGGTCCGGACTCAGGCCGTTACCGAAAAAATCATCGCCATCGGTCGGAAGACACCGGGTGTCCGGGAAGTCCTGGCGGTGCCGGGATACAGCATTCTGAGCGGATCGCAGGCATCCAACAACGCACTGCTGATCTTCTCGCTGGCACCGTGGAGCGAACGGACCGCGCCGGAACTGCAGCAGGACCGGATCCTGCAGCGGCTGTCCCGGGAATTCGCCGCGATTTCGGAGGCCTCGGTTTCGGCTTTCGGCATGCCGCCGATTCAGGGGATCGGCACCACCGGCGGCTTCGCCTTCGTGCTGGAGGACACGACCGGCACCCATCCGGAACGGCTGCAGGAGGGCATTGACCGGATCTGCGCCGAGGCGCGCAAACGGCCGGAACTGATGGGGGTGTTCTCCACCTTCCGGGCGGGGGTGCCGCAGATGTATCTGAAGGTCGACCGGGAAAAGGCGCTGAAAATGGGGGTTTCCCTCTCCAGCCTGAACGCCGCGCTGCAGGGGCTGACCGGCTATACCTACATCAACGACTTCAACAAATTCGGCAAGGTGTACAAGGTGGAAATCCAGGCGGACGCCGCCTACCGCTCCGACGTCCGCGCCGTACGCCGGATGTTCGTCCGCAGCGACAAGGGCGTCATGGTGCCGCTCGGCACGCTGGTGTCGATCGATCAGCGGCTGGCGCCGCAGTATCTCAACCGGTACAACCTGTATTCCTCGGCCACGATCAACGGCATGAACCGCCCCGGATACAGCAGCGGACAGGCGATGAAGGCGATGGAGGAGATCGCCGCCGAACACCTGCCGCCGGGCATGAAGTATGAATGGACCGACATGTCGTATCAGGAACAGATGGCGGCGAAGGGCATTACCGTCGGCGGAGTGACCGTGCCGATGATGGCGGTGATCTTCGCACTGGCGCTGATCTTCATGTACCTCTTCCTTGTGGCGCAGTATGAAAGCTGGATGCTGCCGATGGCCGTGCTGCTGGCGGTGCCGATCGCCTTCTTCGGCGCCCTGGCGTCGCTGTATCTGGCGGGGATCGACAACAACATCTACACGCAGGTCGGCTTCGTCCTGCTCTTCGGCATCGCCTGCAAGACGGCGATCCTGATCGTCGAATTCGCCAAGCAGCGTTACGACGAAGGCGTGCCGCTGTACGAGGCGGCGCTGCACGCGGCGAAACTGCGGTTCCGCGCGGTGCTCATGACCGCGGTCTCCTTCATCCTCGGCACGCTGCCGCTGGTGATCGCGGTCGGCGCGGGGGCTTCCAGCCGGCGGTCGCTGGGGACGGCGGTCTTCGGGGGGATGCTGGTGGCGGCGATCGGCGGGACCATCCTGATTCCGGCGTTTTACGTCGTCGTGCAAAAACTGGTGAACTGGACCCGGCGGGACGGCGGCGGCGAACGGTAACGGCATTTCCACGGGAACGTTTTTTCCCGCTGACTGCGGCGGAAAGGCGTTCCCGCAGTTTTTTTCCACTTTGCCTGCTTTTTCTGTTGTAAAATGAACGGCGGCATTTATATTGACCTCAGGTCGCAGAATGGCATGTCAACCCGGAAGGATGTTCCATGGAACCGGTCGCCGGATTTCCTTCGCTCCAATACGCGGCAGGATGTTTTCGCAGACGTTTTTTCGCGGCACTGTTTTTGAGACGCCTGCCCGCCGGGCTTGCCGCGGCGCTGTTCTGCGGCGGCGGCCTCCTGCTCCTGATCCGGCTGTCCGGTGCGACGTTCGCGCATCGTCCCGTTGTTCTGTGGAGCATTCCCGCCGTTCTCATCGCAGGGGCGATTCTCTGGAGCTGCATCATCGCGGCACGCCGCCTGCCCGCCCGGTCCCGGTTCGTCGCCGGTCTGGACGCGGCGTCCCGTGCCGGGGGACTTTTCTGTGCCATGGAGGAAACCGCCCCGGGACCGTGGGGGGAATGTCTGCCGCCGGTCCGGGTGCCGGACTTCCGCCGTCCTCCGTTGCGGAGCTGGATTCCGCCGCTGGCGGGGCTGCTGTTTCTGGGGGGAGCGGGACTGGTGCCGGTGGCGGAGTCGCCGCGGACCGCCGATTACACGCTGGATCTCTCCGCGGAACAGGCGGCGCTGCAGCGGCAGCTGGACGTCCTTGCGGAAGAACGGCTCCTCCCGGAGCCCGAGCTGCGGGATTTGCAGAACGCCGTCGAAGACCTGCGGCGGCACGACAACGCGCTGGAGCCGGGACGCGGTTATGAACTGGCCGACGCGCTGAGCCGCCGGCTCGAACATCTGACGGATGCCCTGCAGCGCGATCAGCGGCGCCAGCTGGAGGAACTCCGGCTGCTGGACGCCGCGGCCGACCGGCTCGCCGCCGGAGCGGAC
>CASFXO010000315.1 GCA_949298665.1 uncultured Lentisphaeria bacterium | reverse complement strand
AAAGAACAATAGCGCCATTTGCCGGAAAGTTCAAATGGCTGTATATTCTAATCATGATCTTTCATCAATCATCAGGTTTGAGGAATTTTTTGTTATGGCGAATGAGTTGAACCGTTCCACCTATCTGTCCCGAAACGTCGGCGACTTCCCGGCGGAAACCGTGATCGCGGGCCGCCGCTACGTCAAAGTCGATGATCTGCGTTACGGTACGAATCCCCATCAGCCGGCGGCCTACTACAAACCGGCGGACGAAACCTGCGTCATCGGCGATATGGAAATTCTTAAAAACGGAAAAAACGGCCTGTCGCAGACCAATCTGGAAGACATTTCCTACGCGCTGAACATCGTCAAGTTTTTCGATGCGCCCGCCTGCGCGGTGATGAAACACGTCAACCCCTCCGGGGCCGCCGTCGCCCGCACCGGTGATGATTTGCGAAATGTTTATCTCAAAGCGCGCGATGCCGACGCCCGCGCGGCATTCGGCAGCGTCATCGCCTTCAATACCGAAGTCGACGCCCCGACCGCTCGGGAAATCATGAAGACCTTCGCCGAATGCGTCGTCGCTCCCGCTTTCGCCCCGGAAACGCTGCAGATCTTCAACGATCACGAAACCTACAAGCTCAACCGCCACATCCGCATCGTCCGCTGCGGCGATCCCCGGAAGCTGCCGCGCTTCACCGGAGAGACCGGTGTCAACGCCGCCAACACCATGAAAGTGCTGGCCGACGGGTCCCTGGTGATCGCCGCGCCCCTGACCACTTCCCTGACCGGCATCGCCGATCTGCGGCCCGCCGAGGGGGAAAACAGCAAATTCGGACGCCAGATTTCCGAAATCGCCGCGGACGCCGGACAGCTGGAAGACCTGCTTTTCGCGTGGTACGTCAATCTGAGCGTCCGCTCCAACGGCGTGGTGATCGCCCGCAACGGTCAGACTCTTTCCGTCGGTACCGGTGAACAGGACCGGGTCGGTGCGATTGAACAGGCCATTGCCAAATTTCACCAGAAATATCAGGGCGACGGCACCCTGGAAGGGGCGGTGATGGCCAGCGACGGTTTTTTCCCGTTCGCCGACGGTGTCGAAACCGCGGCCGCGGCCGGCATCACCGCAATCATCGCGCCAGCCGGTTCGCTGCGGGACGCGGAAGTGATCAAACGCGCCAATGAGCTGGGAGTGGCGTTGTATCACGCGCCGGAACGGATTTTCTCGCATCATTGATGAGAGTGGATTTCGAATTGTTTCATCATTCATTATTTTTCAGAAAGGCACAACGTTATGGCCAAGCGCAATAAAGCAATGGACGCCGAAATTGCCGGAACCCTGATGGGCGACATCGGAAAATTCGAACTGCTGATGGTAACCCACTGGAAACTGATCGTGGCCGCGGGCATCGCCGTGGTGATCGTCATCGGCCTGGTTTTCGGGCTCAACAGTTGCCGCAAAGCCGCCGACCGCAAAGCCGCCAACGCTCTCAGCGCCGCCGTCACCGAAGAACAGCTGGAACAGGCGCTCGCCCAATATCCCGACAATCCCGCCGCCCGCTTCGCCCGGCTGCGGCTGGCCCGGCTCTACATGAACGCCGACCGGTTCGAGGATGCGGTGCAGCAGTTCCGGCTTCTGGAAAATTCCGGTGTTCCCCAGGAAATGCTCCATCGGATCCGTCTCGATGAGGCCTATCTGCTGGAAAACGCCGGAAAAGTCAAGGAAGCCGCCGAACAGTTTGATCGTTACAGCCGCGACGCCGTTCTCCCCGCCGCCATCCGTGCCGAAGCCGGTTACAGTGCGGGGCGGCTGTTCGCCGAACAGAAATTGCTCGACAGAGCCGCCGCCAGTCTGCAGCTGGCCGTTTCCCTTCTGCCGGAAATCGGCGGCGGCAACCTTGAATGGTGCCGGCTGGCCCGTTTCCTGATGCTGAACATCGAAAGCGGCGCCTACGGCCCGTACACGCCCGTCGCTTCGGAAAAAACCTCTCCGGCCAATGCCGTGCCGGAAAAATAAGCGGGACGCCGTGGAACCGACCAGGGCTCAATGCGCCCTTCTCAAATCGTTATATACCCGGCATGGCCGGAAAAAATCCGCCCGCTGCGTCTGCGAAGGACTGCGGGCGGTCGGAGAGTTGTTTGCGGCGCGGCCCGATCTGGTGGAATTCACCGTCTGCACCGGAGAGTGTGCCGAAAAATTGAGTATCCCCGGAAATTGTTTCGTGGTTTCTCCGGAAAAAATCGAAGAATTGTCCGGTACCGTCCATTCACAGGGCATTCTCAGTGTAGCCCGCGTACCGGATGAGCCGGCTCCGGAAACCCCTTGCGGGGACCGGTTCGTTCTCGCACTGGACCGAATCGGAGATCCCGGCAATTTCGGCACCATCTGCCGCACGGCACGGGCCGCGGGTCTGACGGAATTATGGCTGACCCGGGGAACGGTCGATCCTTACGGCGACAAGGCCGTGCGCGCAGCTCTCGGAGCACAGTTTTCCATGAAATTGCGCAGCTTCGAGAATCTGGAATCCCTGCGCCGGAGCGCCGCCGCCATCGGATTCGGACCGGTGTTTCTGACCGATCCGCATCAGGGGGAGAGTTGTTTTCAGGCTGCGGGGCTCTATGACCGCACCGTTCTGGTGATTGGTTGCGAAAGCACCGGCGTCGGAGAATTGGCCGGGGCGCCGCGAGTCATGATTCCGATGCCCGGTCATTTTGAATCCCTGAATGCGGCGCAGGCGGCCACCATCTTTATTTTCGAATATGTCCGCCGGCAGGAAAACACTGTGCAGACAACATAAGGAGCGGAAATGTTCAGCTGGATTCATCTCTATATTTTCATCGGGTTGGCAGGTTTGACCTTGTCCCTGTGTCTGACGCCGTTTTTTCAATATATCGCCGAACGAACTGATTTTCTGGACCGTCCTCGCGGAGAAGCCCACAAAGGGCACGGCAAAGCCACTCCACTGCTCGGTGGTGCGGCCATGTTCACCGCCTGGGTGCTGTGCATCGGAGGCGGGATCGTTCTGGTCAAAAACAACCATCTTCCGCAAATGGCGGCGCTGCTGTCCGCCCATTCCCGGGGAATCGATGCAGTAGGCGGCCAGCTGGCCTGGCTGATATTCGGCGCATTTCTGGCGATGCTGCTGGGATTGCTGGACGACCGGTGGGCCATGAAGGCGCACGTCAAATTTTTCGGTCAATTCTGCATCGCTTTGATTGCGGTGTTCGGTGGAGGAGCGCGATTGAGTTTCTTCTGTCCCTGGACGTGGGTGGGGGCGGCGGTGTCGGTTTTCTGGTTCATGCTGATGATGAACGCCATCAACTTTTTCGACAACATGGACGGGCTGGCGGTGGGAACCATTACCATTGCCATGGCGCTTTTTGCGGTGGTCGCAGGATTTTTCGAACAATATTTCGTCGCTTCCCTGGCGGCTCTCAGCTGCGGGGTGGGAGCGGGATTCTGGTTCTTCAATCATAGTCCCGCCACTATCTTCATGGGGGATTCCGGAAGCCATTTTCTCGGATATCTGGCGGCCGCCGTCAGTTGTCTGGTAACATATTTCCGGTTGGATCAATCGTTGTCGCGATTTCCGATTCTGCTGCCGCTTTTCATTCTGGCGATTCCGCTTTTTGATACCCTGATGGTGGTGATCATCCGCTGGCGCAATCATAAAC
>CASFXO010000314.1 GCA_949298665.1 uncultured Lentisphaeria bacterium | reverse complement strand
AAAGGAGATTTTTTCGGGCCTCTGGTCATCGCGGGGGTCTGCACGGACGCGGAGAGCGCGCCGTACCTGGCGCGGGTCGGCGTCTGCGATTCGAAACTGATCAAAAGCGCTGCCCGGATCCGGCAGCTCGCCGCCGAGATCCGGCGGTCGGTCGGCGGTGCGTTCACCGTGGTGACCATCGGTCCGGAGAGTTACAATCGGCTTTACGCGAAGATCGGCAATCTGAACCGTCTGCTGGCCTGGGGACACGCCCGGGTGATTGAAAACCTTCTGGAACGTCGCCCGGAATGTCCGCGCATGCTTTCCGACCAGTTCACCGCCGCGCCGCTGATTCGGCGCGCCCTGCTGGAGAAGGGCCGGAGCGTGGAATTCGATCAGCGGACCCGGGCGGAAAGCGACGTGGCCGTTGCCGCGGCCTCCATTCTGGCGCGGGAACAGTTTCTCAACGCCATGGAAAAGCTGGGGACGGAGCTGGGGGTGCCGCTGCCGCGCGGCGCCGGACCGGCGGTCGGGGCCGCCGCCCGGGAAATCGTCCTTCGCCACGGAGCGGACAGTCTGAACCGTTGTGCCAAAACGCATTTTAAAACCTGTGCACAAGTACTGGGAGAAAGTGATGGAAACCGTTGATCAGACACTGGTGACCGCCTGCCGTTCCCGGGGGTTGCGGGTAACGCCGCAGCGTATTGCGGTTTACCGGGCGGTGGCCGGGAGCACGGCGCATCCGGCGGTGGAGACGATCTGGCGCGAAGTGCGGCGGGTATTGCCGGCCATTTCACTGGATACGGTGTACCGGACGCTGGATTCGCTGGTGGCGCTGGGGCTGGTGGGACGGCTTGGCGCGCTGGACAAAACCCGGTTTGACGGAGTGACGGCGGCGCACGATCACTTCATCTGTACGAAGTGCGGACGGATTACGGACGTGGCGTGTGTGCATCCGGGGCCGCTGCCGGAGTTGAACGCGGCGGTGGGAGAGGTACGGTCGGCGACTTTGCAGCTATGGGGCATTTGCCGGAGCTGTCGTGACGGCGGGGCCGGAGAAGAATGCCGGATACCGGGAAACGGCGGTGGTGCGGCTGCTGTCCGGGAGAAATAGGGAGTTGCTTTCCGCAGGCTGCCGCAAAGGTATTTTCTTCGGCGGCTGGATGTGGAAGAGGGTATGGTATGGATGAGAGGGTGTTTGCAGGATGAAGAGTTTGATTTTTCTCGCCGACGGGATGGCGGACCAGCCGTTGGCTGAACTCGGCAACAGAACGCCGCTGGAGGCGGCATCCACACCGGCGATGGATACGATCGCGGCACGGGGGATCAACGGTACGTTTCTGACGCTGCCGGAAGGGCTGCCGACCTCGTCGGATGTGGCGAATATGTCGGTGCTGGGCTTTTTCCCGGAACGCAACTACCCCGGGCGCGGGCCGATCGAGGCGGTGAGTCAGGGGATCGCGCTGGGACCGGACGACGTGGCCTGGCGCTGCAATCTGGTGACGGTGTCGCCGGAGGGGATACTGCTGGATTATTCGGCCGGACACATCGACAACGGGGTGGCGGCGCAGCTGATGGCGGATCTGCAGCGTGAATTCGGCGACGACCGGGTGACGTTTCACTCCGGTGTGAGCTATCGGAATCTGCTGGTGCTTCACGGCCGGGAATTTTCCCGGAACGTTGACTATCATAAACCCGATTCCTCCCAGGATCTGCCGGTGGCGGAGCTGCGGCTGACGCCGCTGGATGATTCGCCGGAAGCGGCGCACACGGTGCGTTTTCTGGAGGAGCTCGGGAGACGGGCGCACGAATTTCTGATGCGGCATCCGCTGAACCGGCATCAGGCGTCGCCGGCGACGGACATCTGGCCCTGGAGTCCCGGATACCGGCCGCAGCTGCCTGCCTTCAGGGAACGTTATGCCGGAAAGAAAGGGGCGATCATCAGTGCGGTGGACGTCATCAAGGGATTGGGGAAATGCACCGGCATGACGGTCGTGGATGTCCCGGGAGCGACGGGGTTCCTGGACACCAACTATGCGGGGAAAGTGGCGGCGGCGCTGGCGGCGTTGCGCGATCATGATTTCGTGTATCTGCATGTGGAGGCGATCGACGAGTGTTCGCATCTGGGGGATTTGAAGCTGAAACTGCGGGCCATTGAAGATTTCGATGCCAAGATCGTCGCGCCGGTTCTGCGGGCGCTGGAGGGGCAGGATGTCCGTTTCGGGCTGCTGCCCGACCATCCGGTGCCGATCGAACTGCGCCGACACACCACCACGCCGGTGCCGGTGGCGGTGTGCGGTTCCGGAATCGAGCCGGACGGCGTAATGCATTACAGTGAGCGGCTGGCGTCCGGGGGGAAGCTCGGCTTTCTCAGAGGCGATGAGCTGGTGAAACGGGTTCTGGGGTTGTCATGAACGCGACGGATGATCGCCACCCGGAAGACCGGGAAATCGTCTTTCTGACCGGTACGTACCGGTTGCTGCCGGAAGCGGCGGCATTGCGGGAAGCTCCGGCGGTGGAGCTGGATCTCGGCTGTGGCGCGGGGGCCTTTACGGTGGCGCTGGCCCGGCGATTCCCGGAGCGGCGGATTCTGGCGGCGGATGTGATGGTCGGACGGTTGCGGAAACTGGTGCGGCGCCGTCGGCGGGAGGGAGTGGAAAATCTGACGCTGTATCGGACCGAGGCCCGGCATCTGGTGGGGCTGGCGCTGCCGGACGGGATGCTGGACCGGATTCATCTCTTGTGTCCCGATCCGTGGCCGAAGGGGCGGCACCGGGAGCATCGGCTGCTGACGTCGGATTTCACCGCGCAGCTGCACCGGGTGTTGAAGCCGGACGGCGTGTTTCACTTCTCCAGTGATGACGACGCCTATTATGAAACGGTGGCACGGGTGCTGCCCGCGTCCGGCTTGTTTGCCGTGTGTGCGCCGGACCCGCGGCTGGCGGACCTCAAGAGCGATTTTGAATGTCGCTGGAATGAGGAGGGCAAGACGGTCCGGCATCTGTATTGCCGCCGCCTGCCGTTGCCGCCGCATACCGTCGGTCACTGAGTGGCAGGCAGCCGGCGACCGTGGAGGACCGGCGGTATTGTGCCCGTTTCCATGGGGGCGGATGCCTGTATCGTTCCGTCTGGAGATCAATATTTCGCAAAAGAAATATGACGAAAAAATGCCGGAATATAAATATCTTATATACAAGATGTTATATGTTTTTGAAAAGTGACGGTGGAAATGACGGAAAGAGAAGAGGAGGGTCCGCGATTCTTTCTGCCTGGGTTTGAAAAAATGATGAAATATAAAAAATGACTTGCAAGACAGCGTTGATGTTGTTAAACTGTATCTCGTGGTAATTGGCTTGAATGAACTGGGAGCGTGATGTGAGACAGGACGCTTTGGATGTTCCCTGAAGGGAAGTTTCTTACGGTCAAGTTTCATCATCCGGGAAAATCTCCATGATCATCACAGGAATACCAATATCGCCCGTCACTTGAAAACAGAAAGGAAAATGAAATGAAGGAATACAAGGTATTAACTCAAAAGGATAAATGGTTTTCGCAAAAATTTGATCCGGAAGCGTTGGAAAAAGCGCTTAACAGCTACGCTTCTCAAGGTTGGGAAGTGGTTTCCGCTGTTACCGCCACTTTCCCCGGTTTCATCGGTGGGAACCGAGAGGAAATGGTGGTTATTCTGGAGCGTGAAAAATAATGTACAAGGCGGAATATAAAGGCGTGTTGTTCATCGAAGGGATGCCGGAGGGGTGTACCGTTATCCGTGATATTTCAACAGAAATCAATGAGTTTTTTGGGCAAAGTCAATTGAAATCCCTGGACGATGTCAAGGATAAAATGGTTCACGCCGTCAGGAAGTGCGAGGGAAATGCCGTCGTAGATTTCAAATATGGTCAAAGATCCAGTTTCTGGAAGTCTCTGTTCGGATTTGATGATGTCATGTGGTATGCTTCCGGAAAGATTGCAATCGTAAAATAAAATCAGAACCGATCGAGAATCCCGGTCCGTATTCCAATGAATGCCAGCCGGGATTTTTTCATGTTCCGGGAGATGGAGAAGCGGTTGTTTTTTTGTTTTCTGCTTTGCGACGGGAAAGGAGTAAGCGCACGTTTGCTGCGTAGGGGGAAGAGCCTTCCTAGCTCTTGTCCGGGCAAGAAAAAAGCCGGTCGGTCGACCGGCTGCCGTTCAAATTGGTGGCGGGGATAGGAATCGAACCTATGGCCTTCAGGTTATGAGCCTGACGAGCTACCACTGCTCCACCCCGCGGCGTTTACTGCTCATGTGCAATACAGGTAATATAGCGTAAAGAAGGCGGTTTGTCAAGCGGGATTGCGATTTTTTTACGGATTATGATATTTGCCGCCGTGCAGGATCGTGGCCGCCCGGAAAAGCTGTTCACACAGCAGCAGCCGCGCCAGTTCATGCGGGAAGGTCAGCCGCGACAGCGACCAGATCAGATCCGCCCGTTCCTTCACCTCCGGCGCCAGACCGTAAGGTCCGCCGATGACGAACACCTGTCGGCAATCCGCCGCCCCCAGCCGGGCGGCAAATTCGGCGGAGGTGAATTCCCGGCCTTCTTCGCTCAGGACGATGACCTTGCCGCGTTCTTTTTCCAGTTCCCGCAGGATGGCCCGGCCTTCCTTTTCCACCGTGGAATCCGGCAGTTCCCGGACCTCCACCCGGGCGTAGGGCGTCAGCCACTTGAGCCACTCTTCGGCGCGTGCCTGAAGCGTCCGGTCCTTCCATTTGCCCACCACCACGAGTTTGATCAGCATGATGCTTATCCGATGATGCCGCCGCCGAGCAGATATTCCCCGTCGTAGAAAACCGCGGCCTGTCCCGGAGTCACCGCACGCAGCGGTTCGTCCGGAATCACCGTGCAGACGCCGTCTCCCCCGGGCAGCAGCCGGGCCTTGACCGGCGCGCCGCGGTAGCGTACCTGCACCTCCAGCCGTTCCGGAAACGGCAGGTTCGAATGGCTGGCCAGATCCCGGACGGTGAAGGATTGGGAAAACAGCGCGTCCTCGTCCGTCTCCAGCGTGATGTCCCCGGATTGCGGATCGATTTCCACGATGTAGGCCGGTTTGCCGAGCGCCACGTTCAGTCCCTTGCGCTGGCCGATGGTGTATTGATGAATCCCCGTATGCCGTCCCACCGCCCGGTTGCGGTACAGAAAACGGCCCGGTTTCGACGGCAGTTCGAAGAGTCGCCGCAGCGTCTCGCCGAAGCATTCTCCCGGTACCTGAAAGCAGGCGTCCTGACTGTCCGGCCGGGACGCGGTGGGCAATCCGATTTCCGCGGCGAGGCGCCGTACTTCCGCCTTGTCCAGATCCCCCACCGGAAAATACAGACGATCCAGCATCTCCGGTTGCAGCCGGTAGAGGAAGTAGCTTTGATCCCGTGCCGGATCACTCCCCCGCCGCAGGCGCGTTCCGCCTTCCCCGCGTTCCAGTCGCGCATAATGGCCGGTCAGCACGCCGTCCGCGTCGACATCGGCGGCACATTCGAAGAGGGTGGCGAATTTAATGAGCGCATTGCATCGACAGCAGGGGTTCGGCGTACGGCCGGCTGCGTATTCGTCCGCCGCCGGTCGCAGCACCTGCTGTTCGAATTCCGGGTAACGGTCGATGAAGCGGTGTTCGATGCCCAGCGTTTCGCAAACGGACTGAACGGCGAGTTCGTCGTTCTTTCCCGCGCACAGCTGCGCTGCGGAGAACAGCGGATCCGGATGCCGCAGACGCAACGTGACACCGATGACTTCGTGCCCCTGCCGTTGCGCCAGCGCGGCGGCGACCGAGGAATCCACACCTCCCGACATGGCTGCGATCAGCTTCATGATCCTGGGCCCGTCAGTTTCAATCCAGCGCCAGTTCGTGACGCCAGAAGTCCAGCTGCCGCCGCACCTGCTTGTACCCGGTGCCGCCGGTGATGTCGCGTTTGGCCACGCTGTTTTCCGGGACGAACAGCGAGAGAAACTCCTCCGTCGCCTCCGGAATGGTCTGCCGCATTTCCTCCAGCGGTACGGCATCGAGCGCCTTGCCGTGTTCCCGGCAGTATTTGACGAAAGCCCCCACCCGGTGATGAGCGTCCCGGAAAGGCACTCCCAGCTCCACGAGTTTTTCCGCCAGGTCGGTCGCCATCAGCGCCGGGTCGGAAGCCGCTTCCCGCATCCGGTCGCGCCGGATGGTCATGGTGGCGATCATCGGCGGATAGACCTTGAGGATCATGGAAACCGTGTCGAGCGCGTCGAAAATGCGCTCCTTGTCTTCCTGCAGGTCGCGGTTGTAGGTCAGCGGCAGGCCCTTGCAGAGTGTCAGCAGCGCCACCAGGTCGCCGCAGATCCGGGCGCACTTGCCGCGGGAAAGTTCCGCCACGTCGGGGTTTTTCTTCTGCGGCATCAGGCTGGAGCCGGTGCAGAAGGCATCGTCAAGTTCGACGAAGCCGAATTCCTGCGAGCACCACAGAATCAGATCTTCCGAAAGACGCGACACATGCACACCGAAGATCGCCAGCACACTCAGCAGTTCCATCGCGAAATCCCGGTCCGCCACCGCGTCCATGCTGTTGCGGCTGACCCGGTCGAAGCCCAGTTCGGCGCAGACGAACTCCCGGTCGATCGGCAGCGTCGACCCGGCCAGCGCGCCGGAGCCCAGCGGCATGACGTTCAGGCGTTTGCGGCAATCCAGCAGCCGTTCGCGGTCCCGGTCGAACATTTCCACATAAGCAAGCAGATGGTGGGCGAACAGCACGACCTGGGCGTGCTGCAGGTGGGTGAACCCCGGCAGAATCGCGTCGTCGTCCGCCGCGGCCCGTTGTACCAGCGCCTTCTGAAATTCCCGGAGCCCGGCGGCCAGTTCGTCGATCCGGTCCCGCAGATAGAGCCGGATGTCCAGCGCCACCTGGTCGTTGCGGCTGCGGGCGGAATGTACCCGCGCGCCCTCCGCTCCGAGCGCGGCGATCAGAGCGCTTTCGATATGCATGTGAATGTCTTCCAGCGCCACCCGGTATTCGAAGTCTCCGGACTCGATCCGTTCCCGGATGCGGTCCAGTTCCGCACGGATCGCCTCCGCCGTGGCGGCGGGAATGATGCCCTGTTTCGCCAGCATCTTCACATGGGCTTTGCTGCCGGCGATGTCGTGCGCGTAAAGCCGTTTGTCAAATGTGATCGATTCTGAAAGCAGCGCCACATCCTCCCGCGGATCCGCGCTGAACCTGCCGCCCCAAAGTGTCATAAAATGTAATTCCTCAATTAATTGTATTTTTCGTCGCTGCCGCGATCAACGGCGCGATCTGCCGGAGGAGGGAACGAAACGAATTTCACGGCATCCGCCGCCGATGGCGGCGTTGACCCGGTTCTGCAACAGGTCGGCGGTTTCCGCGAGTTCCCTCAGAAATGCGCTGTGTCGAACTTCGATGCTCAGAACACCGTCCCGAAACCCCCCGACGCGGGTCAGGGCCGCCAGCTGACGACCGGCGACTTCCTCCCAGGCGCCTTCCAGTTTCATGCGTTGCAGCGTTTCCGGCTGAAAGACCTGGGCGCCGAGCTCGTCGATCACCTCATTAATGGACCGCGGCTGCGGACTGCAGGCGACGATTTCCGTGCGAGCAATTTCCTCTCCATACCAGGCGCTCAGCATATCCCGGCGCAGGTTCCGGTATTTCATTTCCCTGTATTTGCTGCGGTCCAGCACGATGAATCTCCGCCTCCGGCGTCAGCCGGTGCCGATGCCGAAGAAGGAAATCGGCAGAAGCAGGGTATGAAGCACCAGCTTGAACGGTGCGATGCTTCCTTTCACCACGTTTTTCAGGCCCGGTGCGAAACCGCCGAACGGCGCTCCCAGCGTCGCCTGAAGCAACCCCAGCGGCAGCAGCATGATTTCCAGAATATCCACCCCCATCGTGAGCATCTGTTTGCCTCCGCTCATCAGTCCCCGGATGATGTAGGGACGGGCGACTTCGGCGGCCTTCAGGGCCAGCGGCGCCAGAATGGCGATGGTCACCGGGTCGATCGCTTCCGCTTTCGGCGGCGGGACCAGCGTGAACATCATGGCCGACGCGGTCAATATCAATAGAAATCTGCGCATGTGTCTGTTCATCCCATCGAGTTTCGCCGTACGCGCCGCGCGTTCGGAATGGTTGCGTCAAGGGGCGTTTCGGCGTACACGCTTTTTCCCGAATATATACCGGCATCCGGAGAAAAGCAACCGTATCCGACGGTTTTTTCCGTGAAAAGGATTTGAAAAAAAGGAAAACGGCGGCAAATTAGGAACAGGCAAGTATGACAATGCGGCGGTGCGGCGCGGCCTTTCGGCTCTCCTCCGTAGGAGGCGGCATCCGCCGGAACGCGAATGGAGCAGATATGGGGAACGACAACGGCGAAAAACATACCATTTCGGTGCTGGTCGCCAATAAATTCGGGGTGCTGGCCCGGGTGGCCGGGCTGTTCAGCGGACGTGGTTACAATATTTCCTCGCTGACGGTCAATGAGACCAACGATCCGAAAGTTTCCAAAATGACCATCGTCACCTCCGGCGACAGCGCGGTGCTGGAGCAGATCGACAAGCAGTTGCGCAAACTGGTGGATGTAATCCGGGTGGCTGACCTGACCGGAGAGTTTTTCATCGAGCGCGAGCTGGCGCTTTTCAAGGTCAAGGCCGACACGCCGGAGGTGAAGTCCCAGTTGATTCAGGTGGTCGAGATTTTCAACGGAAAATTCGTCTCGGTTCACCCGGACGAGTTCGGCATCGAAATCTCCGGTCGCTCGGACAAGATCGATAATTTCATGGAGATGGTCAAGGATTTCGGCATCATCGAAATGGCCCGTTCCGGCCGGGTCGCCATTTCCCGGAAGGCGCATCGTTCGGATCGGTAGCGTCTTGAAATACCGTTCCCGTTTTCCGGGAACGGTGTTTTTTTCAGGCCGCCTCTTTCCGGAACCCGCAATTGACCGGCAATGGAAAAGCCTCTTCGTGAAACGGTTTTTATCCGACAGAAAAGGGACATGCCGATGACGCTGCGCAGAGGAATCATCGCGGCAGGGAATTGGGTTGTCGATCAGGTGAAGACCATTGACCGCTGGCCCGGAGAAGGAAACCTGTGCAATATTCTCCGGCAGGAAATTTCCGGAGGCGGGGGACCGTGCAATGTGCTTTTTGACCTGGCCGCGATGACTGGCGATATTCCGCTTTTTGCCGCCGGACGCATCGGGGAGGATGATGCCGGGGCGTGGCTCCGGCATGAGGTGGAGAAACGCGGAATCCACGCCGGCTGGTTGAAGCGTACCGAAGGCGTTCCCACCAGCTACACGGATGTGATGTCCGGCGGCGGAAAACGTACTTTTTTCCATTGCCGTGGAGCGAATGCGGGACTGGACGTCGAGGATTTTTCCGGCCCGCTGCCTGCGGCGAAAATATTTTATCTGGGGTACCTGCTGTTGCTGGATCGGCTGGATTCGCCCGATGTGGAATTCGGGACCCGCGCTGCGCGACTGCTTGCCGGGCGTCTGGCGGAAGGGTTTCTGACCGTGGTGGATTTCGTGTCGGAAGCCCCGGAAAAATTCCGGGCCGGAGTACAGGCGGCGTTGCCTTTCATCGATGTGCTGGTCGTCAATGAGCTGGAGGCGGGCAATGCCTTCAACGTTCGAATACGGCGGGACGATGATTCTCTGGATGAGCAGGAGCTGGTCAGAACCGCGCGCCGTATTCTGAAGGCCGGAGTGCGTAAATGGGTGGTGATTCACTATCCGGAAGGGGCCTGTCTGGCGAGTGCCGAGGGCGAATTACTCCGGGTGAAATCCTACCCCGTGGAGAAAATCGTCGGGACGAACGGCGCCGGGGATGCATTCTGCTCGGGGATTCTCTATGCGCTGCATGAGGATCTGCCGATCCTCGAAGCGTTGCAGCTGGCCAATGCTGCCGCGGTGTTCAATTTGCGGCATCCGACCGCTTCCGGCGGAGCCGTTTCCATTGCGGAATTAAGAACTTATATTCAACGGCAGGCGTCCATCGTCGAAGAGAGAGCGTGAACCGCATTTCATTGATCGAAATGCGAGGATAGCTGATTTCGCAAAAAGCTGCATGGATCCAACTGGCGCGGCAATTGGATCCATGCAGCTCAAGTTTCCGCCGGGAAAAGATGGGCGAGGCATCCCGGGGGGGGCTTACCGGAGAACGGCAAGCCCTTCCGAAGTCAGCGCGGCGACCGCATCCCCGGCAACGGCCAGTCCCAGTACCTGTCCGGAAAGACGATGGCTGCCCAGCACTTTTCCGGCATCGGAAAGCGCGAAGACCCGGCCGTCCGCCGTCCCGGCCCAGAGTCGGTTCCCCTGCGTGGTCAATGCGGTCACGCCGCTGCCGAGATTGATGATCCAGAGGCGTTTCGAGCCGTCCGGCGCATAGCAATAGACCATGCCGTTGAGCGAACCGCAGTAAAACACGGGCTGTCCGTCCGCCGTCCCGGCGACGAGCGCCGGAACCTGGTCGCCGGTCTGGACTTCGACGACTTTGGTACCGTTGCGGAAGAACATGATTTCACCGCCGTCGGTGCCGAGCGCCAGGTTCCGCCAGCGGTCACTGCCCGGGGTTGAGGCGGCACTGAGGCAGCCCGGAGTATTGGTGGTGACTTTCCATTTCACCAGACCTTCCGGAGAGAGCATCATGACATGGTAATATTTGGTGCCGACCAACGCTTCTCCTTTGCCGTCGCCGTCCAGGTCGGCGCAATGGATGAACCGGCCTTCGCGTACCGTTTCGAAGTGCCAGAGTTCGCGGCCGTTCCCGTCGATGGCGATGGTGCGCCAGTTGTTGTTGGCGATGAGAATTTCCTTTTTGCCGTCGCCGTTGAGGTCGGCGATCCGGACGGCGTTGACCACCGCCTTGTACCGGTAGAACGGGATCTTGTAGCACCAGAGTTCGCGGCCGTCCAGTGCGTAGGCGCGGACGGTCTCGTCTTCCAGCCCGGCGATGATTTCCAGTTTGCCGTCGCCGTTGACGTCGCCCGCGTCCAGCGCGTTGACGGAGGCGGGCGCGGTCATGCGGCGCACCGGCCGGGCAGCGGCGTCGAGCAACGCGATTTCGCCGGAAGCGCTGCCGACGGCGAACTGGATTGCATCAGCGCCGACCACCGTCATGCTGCGGGCTCCCGCCAGCGCGAAATGACCGTCGGTCCGCAGTTCCGGATAGGACGCCGCGGCGTCCGCCGTCCGGACGGGCGCGGGGGTGGCGGCAACCGCGGCAACCGCTTTCAAGGTGCCGCCGTCCGGAGTGAAGCCCTGGCCGTCCAGGACCACGGTTATCCGGTCGGTTCCGGTCGGGTGAATCGCAATTTGTCGATCGCCGAGGGTGAAGGAGACGCCGCCGTCCTGCAGATCGGCAAGGCCGGCGGACGGAACCGGGCCGTCGGCGCTGCCGTGCCACAGGGCGCAGAGGGTTTGCAGTTCACCCTTGCGCAAGACGGCGGCGCGGCTGAATTCCACGGAATGCACCTCGCCCGGCGCATACGGATATTCCTGCCAGTTGGCGGCCAGTTCCGGATCGGGGGCGACCAGCGGCGTCAAGCCGGGATTGGCTTCCAGCCGCATCCGGGGCGCGCCCTCCTGAGTCAGCTCCACCGCGCTGCCGTCGGCGGCGGGGCGGCCGACGCAATTCCATTTCTGGCGCAGGATGGCTTGCCCGTCCCTGTGCGGCAGAACCGTGTCCAGCACCGCCAGCGCGCCGTTTTCCCGCAGCCAGACCAGATGGCGGATCCAGTCGAACGACTCGCCGGCAAGTTTCATCGATACCACGCCCAGCCGGGCGTCCGCGCCGTAGCCGATCAGTTCGGCATAGGGACCGTAAGGCGCCCAGAAGCCGTCGAAAACCACGGTGAGGGAGTTGTGAAAGCGCGTGGCCCCCTGATAGTAATGGTTGTCGCCGAGCCACTGGCGGCCGAAAAGCATCAACCGTTCGATGCTCATGGCGTCGGCATGACCGTGGCCGCCGCCGTTGACGCCGTCGGTGAGCAGATAGAAGGCGTCCCGGTCGAAACTCTGCCGGAAGGAGAGTTTGTCAAAGCATTTCGCCACCGGCGGCCGATTGTTTTCCGGCGGTTCGGTTTCATAGAACGCCGGCGCCAGCGGCAGGATGTGGATGCCGTCGAACCCTTCCGGTACCGGCATTTCCGGCGCGTCGCCGCGGGTGAAATTGCCCCGGGCCACGCTGCCCCAGAGCCGGGTTTCGTCGCGCCAGCGCTGAAACTTCTCGTTGGCCGCCCATTCGATCGCCGGGTCCCGGGTGAGGCAGGCGGCAATCCCGATCGGGGTTGCATCCCCGCGGTAGCAGGTCCAGAGCCCGGTGTCGCCGAACGGCACCTGGTAACGGTCGTTGTCCATGGAGGTGATCAGCATGTCGGCCATGGCGCGGGCGACGCCGTTGCGCAGGACGGTGTCGTCGGGGCGCAGCGCGGCGTAGCGCATGACGTGTTCCCAGGTCAGCCACTGGTAGCTGTTGCAGTCGTCGTGGACCTTGCCCGCCGCGTTCTGGACGGCGAAAATCCGGTCGCCGGCGCGAAGCAGGATTTCCCCGTCGGGATATTCCGGATAGTATTTGGAGAAATACAATCCCGCCATCACCGCGCCGAGCGCGCCATGGGTGCCGTGGTTGTGCGCCACTTTGAGCGACTGGGTTTCCGCTTTGTTGCGGACTGCTTCGTAGACCCACTGGTTGAGCATCAGCGTGATGTCCAGCCGTTCCCGGTCGGTCAGAACCGGATCGTGTTCGATCATGTCCGCCGCGGAGATGGCGCCGAGCGCGGAAAAATCACTGTCCTGTCCCCAGGGACCGCTGTAACGGCGCGGATCGGGGTTGGCCGCGAACTCGGCGTACATCTTCGCTACCGCGGCGAAGAGCCGGGCGTCGGAAGGATCGTGGGAGACGTGGTACCGGTCGCCGATTTCGGCCAGCACCTTGGCCAGGGACTGATGGCGGCCGCTCTCATGGACTTCCCGGGCGTACTTCAGGCCGTCTTCGAACGACATTTTCTCCACCATCTTCTCCTGATCGGCGCCGTAATCGGCGCGGAACAGCAGCGGGGTGATCAGACTGCCCGGTTTGCCGTGCTCGGCGAGCATGGCGGCGGCGGCTTCCGCGCCTTTGAGCAGTCCGGCGTCGTCGGACGCACCGACCGCCAGCACGTCCACGCCGCGGCGGATCGGTTCCTTGACCGTGGTCACGATAAAATGTCCCGCACCGGGAAAGGTGCCGTCGAACAGCACCAGCCGCCGACCGTAAATTTGCGTGAAGGCCGGATTGCTCCAGACGTTGCCGAGCAGAATGACGGGAGCGGCGAGTTCCCCGTCGGTGCGGACTCCGGGGCGGCTCGGCAATTCGACGCCGCAGGCCTGTTTCACGGCGTCGACGATGGTTTTCGCCGCAGTCCGGCCGGCTTCACTGTCGGGGTGGAGCACCACCGGCAGTGGCGCGCCGTCCACGATCAGGCGGCTGGAGGGATCCAGTTTCACCGGCTCCTTCAGACTGTTGCCGATGTAACGTACCTCGTCGCCGATGCGGAAATTCCGCAACTCCAGGCTGATCGGTCCGTCCATCCGGGGCGAGATCTGGCCGTAGACCAGGTCAATGCGGTCCACTTTGTCCGGGGTGCCGTCGGAACTCCAGACGCGATGCCAGTTCAGGCGGTTGCTGAAATGCCGCTGCAGGGTCACGGTGTTCCATTCCGGTTCCAGTTCGTCCGCATAGGTGTAATAGGCCCAGACGGCTTTGGGTTCGCCCTGATTGTAGAGATAGACGTAGCAGAAATCCGACAGGTCTTCGGACCGCATGTCGAACGTCAGGGCTTTGCCGCGCAGATCCAGCGGCCGGGCAAGGCGCATGGAGACGCGGCGCTGGGACATGGCCCTGCTGTTTCTGGCGGTTTGGGCGCTGATCTTCAGAACGCCGGTGGCGGGATCGATGGTGATGACTTCATCCCGGCCGCCCCGGACCGAGGCCAGGCCGCCAAGGCCGGCAAAGGGATTCCGTTCCGGAATGGCGACCGCGGGGGCCGGGGGCTGCGCGGCGGCACGGGCGGAGGCGGGGACGGGAAGGTCTTTTCGGGGGACGATCTTCACGTTGCGGATTGCCAGCGACAGAGAGCCGGCGGGATGGGGGGCCTTGCGGATGATGGAGAAAAGCAGGCCGCTGACCC
>CASFXO010000313.1 GCA_949298665.1 uncultured Lentisphaeria bacterium | reverse complement strand
GGCTGGGAAAGCAGGTGGGCGTGGTAGATCGAACGCACCGGATTGGCCGAAAAAAGTGTGCGGACCACGTTGACCGTCGGCACCGAACCGTCCTCCCGGAACCGGGCGATGAAAAATACACTCAGGAAATACCCCAGCGCCGTGATCAGCGACAGAATATTGAAGGACGTGAAACGCGACTGCCGGATGATGTCCAGTGAGTCGAAGTATTCGTACAGCAACCCGCTCTGGCTGGAAACCACGAATCCGGCAATTCCCACCAGCGAATAAAAAACGCCGATCGACAGGCTGCGTTCCCGCCGGTTGCCGGTCGACGTGATGATCGCCATCTGGGACGCGCCGATGCCGATGTTCACGAAGCCCCCCGCCATGAAGACCGGCAGCGTGCTGATCAGTCCCGGCTGCAGCGCGATGTGGTCCAGCCCGAATGTGGAAGTGAGATTGTTGAGCGCCCAGGCGCCGATTTCGTCGAGAATGCCGTTGCCGGGGCGCAACGTGCCGTACAGGATGAATTCTCCGGATTTCAGCACGGAGCAGAGGATCAGCACCGGCTTGTTCCCGTACTTCGAGCCGATGATCCGGAAAAAGTACGCCGCCAGGAATCCCACCGCGCAGGCCACTGCCGCCAGCACCTGAACCGAGGTCATCGTGAATTTCATCTCCTGCTGGAGATACACGTAGATGAACCCGCTGGAAACCCAGGCGAAAGCGGATTGGAAACTGAAAAAGGCGGTGACCCAGAGAAATTGCCGGTTGGTCAGGATCGAACGGATCTGCGTCCACGGTGATTCTTCGCGTTTCTGATAGGGATCGGGGTCCGGCATGAGAATGTTGGAGAACATCGATAAATAGGCGAAAAGTACGCCGACGCCGGTGAGAATGGCATAGGTGGAGCGGTTGTCCTTGCCCAGCAGGTCCGCCATTTTGCCCATGACGATGCCCGCGACCATGCTGCCGATCAACGCCAGGCCGTTGCGTCGGTTCCAGAAGGCGGTGCTTTCCCGCGGCGGCACGATGTCGCCGGTCCATGCCCAGTTGACCGAGCTGGAGAGCTGGGCGGCCAGCTGGCTCAGGGCATAGGTGGCCATGAACATGGCGACGGCGACCGGTGTGGGGATCTTCAGCCACAGCGCCGCCAGCAGCGCAATGCCGAGAAAGCAGGAGTAGTGCACGAGAATGCACCAGAACCAGAATTTCTTCCGGTGAAAGAACCGCTGCTGCAGCAGGGCGCCGATCATCTGCATCGGCAGAAACAGCAGACTCAGCGACATGACGAACCCGATCTGCGCCTTGCTGAGTTGCAGCGACAGGAGCAGTCCCGCCTGCAGCGGGCCGCTGACGACCGCGCCGAAGAAACACCAGATCAGCGCGGCCACGATCATGTAATTCATATAGCGCCGGATCAGGCGCGGCGGAATATTGGCTGGATTCATGCGGACAAACTCGCTTGTTGGGAAACTCTCCGACTGGAAAACCGAAAACAATCCGAAACGGCGGACGGCAGCGTCCCGTCAGTTCCCCGGCGGCGCGGCGGCCGGAAGGTTCAGGGAGAGCAGACGAAAAGCGAGGAGGCAATGGGTTGAAAATCGGTACGCGATCATGGCCGTTATCCCGGAAAAATCCCCGTTTTTTTGAATTTTCCGTAATCTACACGGCGGCGGCAAAAATACAATACCTCATTTGCCTTCCCGGCAAAATAATTTTCAGGCACTGCCGGCCATGGTTGAAAAATCGGACCGGAACCGGATGATCACCCGCAAAAATCCGGGTTTTTTAGCGGGGCGCGCTGTAAAATACCGGAAAAGCGCTTATATTACCACACACAAGTGGAATTCACGGTATTCAGCATTCCGGCGCCGTCCGGCGGCTGTTCCCATTCTGGATGATCGATAGCATGGCGGAAAACAGTCCGAAAACAGCGAAAAATCAGAAGAAAACCGGTTCCCGGCAGCGCA
>CASFXO010000312.1 GCA_949298665.1 uncultured Lentisphaeria bacterium | reverse complement strand
ACGCCATCGCCTGCGGCTTGTTTCTGTCCAAGGGACTGGATCCGGCGTTGCGCAGCGTGTATCCTTCCCGGAAGGGGCGGCGGCTGATCATGGACGACACCTGGGCCTGGCATGATTTTCTGCCGGCGGCGCTGGGGGGCGAGCTGGGCGAGCTGATCCGCAGTGCGGCGGCGGACTGTCCGCTGCCGTGGCGGATGGTTTTCGACGGCGGGTATGTGGACGATCCGGGGTTGTTCGAGCCCCGGAACGAAACGAACGGGCGCGACCGGTATGAACTGGAATACGATGTTGCGAACGACTCCTGGCGGGTGCTCCGCGGCGCGAAGCGGGAGGCGATGTGTTTGAAGTTTCTCAACCGGGTCCGGGACGGTCGTTCGCTCGCTGCGGCGTTTGAAACGCTGCGGGAGGAGTCGTTTCTCTGGTGCGATGTCTGGATCGGGGTGCGCCCGGCAGTGCGGGAGTATGGAGAATTCGAGCCCGGCGAGACGGTGTGGGACGCCCGGGAGATTTACGAGCGGGTGCTGGCGCCGTTCCGGCGTTTCGTGCACGGATGACGGGGTGGAGCGCGGAAGCGATGTGGATCGCGGGAACGTATTTCGTGCCGGACAGTGAGCTGAAATGGCAATTTGTGCTTGCCGGTGGGCCCGGCGGGCAGCACGTCAACAAAAGTTCGACCGCGGTGCGGCTGTCGTTTGACGTCGCCGGTTCCGCCGCGTTGCCGGAGCCGGTGCGTCTCCGGCTGCTGGACCGCCTGAGGGGACATCTCATTGCCGGGTGCGTGGTGATGGTGACGGAGCAGGGGGAACGGTCGCAGCTCCGGAACCGGCGGGCGGCAGTCGCCAGGCTGGAACGATTGCTTTCCTCGGCACTGATTACGCCGAAACCGCGGCGCCCGACCCGCCCCGGCGCCGGCGCGGTCCGGCGCCGCCTGGAGTCGAAAAAACATCGTGCCGCCGTCAAGCGCGACCGTTCCGGCGGTTTCCGGGAAGAGCGGGAATAAAAGAGGCTGACATGTACAGGATTCCTTTCAACAAGCCTTATATCGCGGGCCGGGAGCTGCAATACATCGCGGAGGCGGTGGCGAACGAGCATCTGTCCGGAAACGGCCCGTTTACCCGCAGATGCTGTACCTGGCTGGAGCAACGCCTCGGGGCGCGCAAGGTGCTGCTGACCCATTCCTGTTCCGCGGCGCTGGAGATGGCGGCGATTCTCTGCGACATCCGTCCGGGAGACGAGTTCATCGTGCCGAGCTACACATTCGTTTCGACGGCGAATGCGTTTGTGCTGCGCGGCGGGGTGCCGGTTTTCGTGGACATTCGTCCGGACACCATGAATCTCGACGAGCGGTTGATCGAACAGGCCATTACGCCCCGGACCCGGGCGATCGTGCCGGTGCATTATGCCGGGATCGGCTGCGACATGACGGCGATCATGGAAATCGCCCGGCGGCACCGGCTGCTGGTGGTGGAGGATGCGGCGCAGGGGGTGTGCGCTTTCCGGGACGGGCGGGCGCTGGGGACGATCGGACAGCTGGGCTGTTACAGCTTTCACGAAACGAAAAACTTTATTTCCGGGGAAGGCGGGGCGCTGGTCGTCAATGACGAAAGCCTGATCGAGCGGGCCGAGATCGTTCTGGAAAAAGGCACCGACCGCAGCCGTTTTTTTCGCGGCATGGTGGACAAATATACCTGGGTGGACATCGGCTCCAGCTACCTGCCCGGTGAAATGATTGCGGCCTTTCTCTTCGGCCAGCTGGAGATGGCGGAAACCATTACCGCAAAACGGCTGGCCATCTGGAACGCCTACCATGCCGCGCTGGCGCCGCTGGAAGACGCCGGTCTCCTGCGTCGTCCGATCGTACCGTCGGGATGCGTGCAGAACGCCCACATGTATTACATCCTGCTGAACAGCGAAGCGGAACGCTCCCGTCTGACGGCGTTTCTGGCGGAATCAGGCATTCAGGCGGTTTTTCACTATGTGCCGCTGCATTCCTCGACCAAGGGGCTGGAATTGGGGGGGGGACGCTGCCGTCTGCCGGTTACGGACGATGCGGCGGCGCGGCTGCTGCGGCTGCCCTGTTATTTTGAATTGACATTGGAGGAGGTGGCGTTCGTCTGCGAACGGGTGGCCGCCGGGCTGGCGCGTTGAACCGGGACGGCGGTTCGCCGCCGTCCCGGACCCGGCATGAAACATGCCGTCAACGCCAGGTGGTGACGGCCTCCACCGTGAGTTTGGGGACATGGAGCACGTCGGCCTCATCCAGATAATAGGCGATGTCGCCGCCTT
>CASFXO010000311.1 GCA_949298665.1 uncultured Lentisphaeria bacterium | reverse complement strand
GTCATAGGGGGTGCCGTAAAAACGGTACAGGCCCAGCTTGGCGGCCTGCAGCCCCCGGTAGTAGAGCTGGAACGAACCCGCGTCGGCATGCTGGTGGTTGCCGAAGTGGACGCCGCCGCCCTTGATTTCCGCCACCACGTCGGAGGAGCCGCTGCCGATGTTCCAGCCGGTGCGGGCCACCATGCCGCTGAGGACCGGGCCGAAGTCGATGGTCAGCGGCAGCGAGCGCAGCGACGATTCCGGCTTGAGGTCGGGATTGTTCAGCAGCAGGAAGAGCACCGGGTCGTAATGGAGGTTGCCCTGGCGGAAAAATTCTCCCTTGCAGACCGGGTTGTCGGCATAGGTGTAGCAGAGGAACGTGGTCAGCGGCGCTCCCCAGTATTTTGCGTTGACCAGGCCGTCGCCGTCGCGCAGCATGCCGCCGTCGGGCATGCGCATATACAGCCAGTATTTGTAGACATCCTGGATGTTGTCGTCGAATACCGGGCGGTTGAGCATGCGTCGGAAGATCCAGGCGGCGTGCATGTCCCAGCTGAACCGGTAGGAGCCGTAGCCGATGCCCTGGTTGTGGCGGGGGGACTGGTATTCGAACTTCCGCATGGGGACGAGTTCTTCGAGAATTTTGTACGCGCAGTACTGGTACGGCAGCGGGTCTTCGTCGTAAATGGCGATGGACATGGAGAGCAGGTCGCGGTTGACCTGGGCTTCATTGCCGTGGCCGTTGACGATGCTCTGGAGGAAGGGCGGCCAGCCGTTTTCCATATCGTCGGCGAGGCGCATCATGTTCCTGCGGATGATGTCGCGTTCGTCCTTGCTCATCAGGTCATAGCACCAGTCGTAGACGCGCGCGGCCGAAAACAGGGCGGAACCGATTTCGCGGGTGATGTCGAGGAGATTGCCGAATTCGACATGACTGATGTAATCACAGGTCAGCTGAACGGCTTCCCGGCCGATTTTTTTGTCGCCGGTCATGAGGTAGTAAAAGGCCTTCCAGGCGGCGGCGTTTTCCAGCCCCGTATTGTATTTCAACTCGGAATCGGGGTCGAATTTGAATTCAAATGGTTTTTCCGCAACGGCCTTGAGCCGGTTCCAGTAGGGCAGGTTTTCCGGTTTTTCCAGATTGGCGCGCACCTGTTCCAGCGTGGCGGGGGTGACCAGCAGCCGGGGATGGGTCGGCGGCGGCGTCAACGTCGGTTTGTAATTCTGCGCGGGCTTCGGCACGGCCGGAGGAATGTAGGGGGCCAGTTCCACATAGTCGAGCTGGAGCCCTTCCGGCAGCCAGAGTTTCAGCAGCTGATCCTTACCGTTGAATTCGAACTTTCCGGCCGTCTGGACGCAGGAATCGGGACGGCTCCAGGGGACGAACACCACCCGCTCCGTGGGGCGCTGGTCGTCGATCTGAATTTTCATGAACATGGAGGCGAACTTCGATCCCGCCTGCCGCATCAGTTCCGCGCCTTTTTCGTTGGTGGCGGCGTGGGTGCGCAGCACGTAACGGCCGGGCTGCGGCATCCGGACCCGGAACGTCAGGTCGGGGGGAGCGTCTTTCTTACCGGTGGAGGAGGTCTGGCCCTCCTTCAACGCGACGCCGCGGCCGCCCTGCAGATTGCTGCGGGAAATGACTTCCGCGGTCCGGGAATTAAGTTCGGCGCTTTCCGCTTCCAGTCGGCGGGGGGCGGTGCTGGGGCGCACCCCGGCGGGGGCGGGGAAGGGGGTGGCGGATTCCTCCAGTTTGAAATTGCGGACCAGCACGGTGCCGGTCGGGCTCTTGTGCGAATAGATGTAAACGATCAGTTTCGTGGCGCCGGCGGGCACCTGAATGTCGTTGACGGTGGTGAAGTATTTCCCCCCGGCATCGGCGGCAATGACTTCCGCTTTGCTCAGGCGGGTCTGGGGAAAGGTGAACTGGAGTCGGAACGCGGTTTCTCCGCCGCGCTCTCCCGGCGGAACGGCGGTTTCCAGGGAGGCGCGCAGCCAGGTGCCCGGCTTCACGGTGAACTCGCGGGAAAAACCGATTTCGCCCGGACCGTCATCTTCCATCCGGACGGTTTTTCCGGCCCCTTCAAAGCGGATGGTTCCGGAGCTGCCGTCGATCCGGGTACGATAGAGTTTCCATCCCGCCGGTGCGCCGTCCCTGCCGGGCCCCCGGTTCAATGCATCCTGGAACAGAACGGACGGCGCGGCCGCGGCGCCGAAGGCGGCGGCGACCAACAAAGTTCCCAACCATCGTGTGCGCATGAAAACTCTTGCTCCTTTCTGGTTTCGGGCTAAGCCCCCTGATCAAGAAAATGCTGCCGGAGTCTATATTACAACGATCGCTTCTGCTTGTCAAGTTCGAAAATTGTTCCAGCATCGGAGCAATCGTCTGCGTCAAGCGGGAGAGCCGGCGCGGCCGCTCCGGAGCGCGGCACCGGCCCAGAAAAAAGGAAAAACCTTTATGGGAAAAGGTTTTTCCTGAATGGCCGCCACGGCTGTCCGCGGCGGCCCTTTTTCACGAAACCGTCATGGGGTTTCGGGCGCGGTCACGTCACGCAGCGGCGTCGCCTGATGAGTCTGAACCTTGTCCAGAAATCTGTCCAGCTGCACGTCGATCTTCGCGATGGCTTCATCGATGACCTTGTACATGTCATAGCCTTCGGCGGCGGCCGCCGCGTCATGGCCTTTGTAATTGACTACGAAATCGGCCCGGCAGCGGTTTTTATCGACGGCGAGAACCGCGGACGCGGCGATGATTTTCAACGACTTGCCTTCAAAGGCGGCGAGCAGTTTGTCCTCGACGGCTTTTCTCAGGTTGTCGGTAATGTCGAAATGACGACCGGTGATTGTGAGTTGCATATGATGCGCCTCCCTGTTATGGTTGCCTGGCGTTCCGGCCATGCGGTCGAAGCGCCCTTTGCCGGGCGGCCGTCCTCTCCTCGCAGAACGGTTCCGGCCACTTCCATCCTTCACATGGTGAACTGCGGACCGAGATAGATTTCCCGGGCCCGTTCGTCATTCACCAGAAAGTTCTGGTCTCCTTCCAGCAGCACCTGCCCCTGACACATCAGATAAGCCCGGTCCACCACCGACAGCGTTTCGCGGACGTTGTGGTCGGTGATGAGGATGCCGAGATTGCGCTGCTTCAGCTGCAGGATGATCTGCTGCACGTCATAGACGGCCAGCGGATCCACGCCGCTGAACGGTTCGTCCAGCATGATGAACAGCGGATTGGTTACCAGCGCCCGGGTGATTTCCAGCCGTCGCCGTTCGCCCCCGGAGAGCGTCATGGCCTTCTGCTTGGCCAGCCGGGTGAGCTCCAGTTCGTCCAGCAGTTCCCTGAGGCGCTGACGGCGTTCGGCGCGGGAGATGGCCAGTGTTTCGAGGATGGCCATGATGTTTTCCTCCACCGTCAACTTGCGGAAGATCGACGGTTCCTGCGCCAGATAGCCCATGCCCATCCGGGCCCGCCGGTACATCGGCATGTGCGTAATATCCACGCCGCGGAACGTTACCGAACCGGAATCGGGCCGGATCAGTCCCATGACCATGTAAAAACTGGTGGTTTTGCCCGCGCCGTTCGGACCGAGCAGTCCGACCACTTCCCCCGCGCGCACATGAAGAGACACGTCATTGACGACCCGCCGCCCGTGGTAGGTTTTCACCAGATGGGAGGCCTGGATCAGCGTTTCATGATTGGATTCCGACATCTTGCCTCTATGGTTTCCGGCGGACGCGCCGCCGGGAAAGTCAAACATTTCCCTTTTTCCGGAGATAATGTAGAAGCGATTTTCGAAAAATGCAAGGCGCTTTTCCGAAAATGCCCGCTTCTCTCCGTCAGAGCTGGAGGGAATTCAGATTTTTCACTTCCAGCGACACCTGTTCGTCGATGGTGGCCCGTTCACTGGCGAGATCGACCCGGATGCGTTTCCCTTTCATGCGTCCCTGCGCGGGATCCTCCAGGATCGGCAGTTCCTGCGGCGTTCCGGTCAGCGTTACGGTGCGGTCGGCCACGGTGTAG
>CASFXO010000310.1 GCA_949298665.1 uncultured Lentisphaeria bacterium | reverse complement strand
TGTTCCGTGTTGTTCATGTTGATTCACCTCCATGCGTTGCCGATATAACTCGCGCAGTTCCCGTTCCTCCGGCAGCAGGCTGCGTTCCGGAATCGTGCCGCCGCCTCTGCGGGCAAGAATTTCCCGGGAATAGGCGGCCAGCCGGACCAGCGGACTGGAAAAAATCTCCTGCTCGCTCCAATGATACTGTCCGGCCACCAGATCCACGACCGCCCCCCACCAGCCCGCCTCCAGCGGCGCCGTTTCGCCTGAACGCAGATCTTCCAGCAGTACCGCCGCCACCGCCAGCCCGCCGGGATCCCCGGCGAAACGCCGGGAGGCCGCTTCCCGCACCGCGCCGGAATCCAGCGCCAGAGCACGGAACAGCCGGTTGCGTACCTCTTCCGCCGAATGCAGCAGGACATACGCGCTCAGCGCCAGCCGGTCCCGCGCCTCCCGCAACAGCCCCAGCCGGTCCATTTCCAGCAGAATCCACAAATGCGGCAGAGCCGGACGGTGAAAACAACCGGCGCCGAACACCACGTAATCATGCGCCAGGTCCGCCTCCACCGCCGCCGCTTCCCGCGCCGCGGCCACCAGCCGCAGCTGCCGCTGAATCCGCCGGTCCAGCCGGGCGGAGGAGGTCGTCCGGCCACACTTCATGACTGTGCCGTCTCCATGCCGGGATACCGGTATCCTTCCACCGCAAATTCAGGAAGTCCGCCTTTGCGGCTCCGCAGGACGGCACTGTCGATGCGGATCACGATCTTCGTGCCGCCGGGACGGGTGAATTCCAGCGTCTCACCCACCAGTTCGGACGCTGCCGCCGGGGAATCGGACGCACCCGCCAACGGGATGAAGCTGCCTGAAAACTTCCGCCGCCCCACGTCCGTGTAAATCAATCCGACGGTTTCCCCCTGACCATTGGAAATCACTTGTTTGTCCGCTTCCTGAGTCAATTCCTGCGATTCGCAGATGCCCCAGACTTCATCCGGAGTGCCGGGATTCAGGACTGCTTTCCCGATCTGTTTGATTGCCATATACTTTCATCTCTCCTTGTCGCTGACTTCCACCGTCTTAACGGGAAAATTCAATCCCCTCCAGGACGATGCTGCCATATTCGAGATTCTCTCCGCCGTCTTCCGGAAATTCGACGGAAACCGGCAGGAATTCGATCTCCGCCACCGGTTCCGCTCCCGTCCGGAAGAGTTCCAGCACCGCCGTTGCCGCCGCCCGGACCTCCTCCGCACACCGCCCGGCGTCGCTGCGGAATCCCCCCGAAATCAGCACCAGTACCCGCAGTATCCGCTTCAATGCCGAAGGGTCGTACTCCACCGTCCGGAACGCCATCACCGCGACCGGCGTACCGCCCCGACTTGCCAGCAGCCGCCGCAGCTGCCGGATTTCCGAAGTACCGGCCGACAGCACCTGCCGGAATCCGGCCGCCTCCAGTCGCTCCCGCAGAGCACGGCCGATGTTCAAAAGCGGTTGAAATGCCATCACTCCTCCTTTCCCGCCAGCACTTGCCCGGCGTGTTTCAGAACCGCTCCATCTTGTCACGCCGGAAGATCGGTTCATCGCCTTCCACCAGCAATGCCGCGGCATCCGCTCCCGGTGCCGCGACGGCGCCGGGCAGCACCATACCCCCCGCCGCCGCCAGATCGAGCATTCGACGCACTTCGGCGGCCCGCAGCCGAACGCTCTCCGGCGTCTCGCCTTTACCGGAACGGCTCCATGCCAGCTCTTCGGCCAGAGTCACTGTCCAGTGTTTCAACAATTCCCCGGATGCAGGGGCGGAAACCGGAATTTCATAACGCTTTCCGATGCGTCCGTCGATTTCCGCCGAAGCGGCGGCGATATCCGCCGCCGCTTCGCTCAGCTGCAACCGGCCGTCCGAATCAGCGTACAGATCGCGGTAGAAACCGCCGAGACGCTGAATCAACTCCGTCGCCGTTGCATAGGCCATATCACGCCGCTTTCGTGCCGCCGCGATACAGCAGGTGCGGGAACGCCGCCGCCGCGTTGCCGTAGGCGGTGGCCCCGAACAACGCATTGCCGGACATGAACACCATCTCGTCGGTCGGCTGGTTGAACATGACCAGCTCCGCGGTCTTGCTCTTCTGCATCAGCACCGGTTTGATGACGCCGCCGCAGGCGCCGAGGAACCAGTAACCGGCATTGGCGCCGACCAGATCCAGCGAGCAGACCAGTCGGACTTTGCCGCGATGGGGGTTGTTGACTTCGGTATTGTCGGCGGTGCGGATCTTCTCGCTTTCCAGAATTTCCTTCGCGACATCCAGCTGCGAAGGGCCGACCAGCAGATGGGTGGGTTTCACCCGCAGCGGAATCCCCGCACTCCCGGTATAGCCGCACATGGTCTGGTAAGCCGTCCCGAAAGTCGCGGCACTGAGCGCCGCAGTCGTGGTATTGCAGATGGTGCCGCCCTTCCGGTCGACGTATTTGCGGTCGGCAGCGAAAAACGCCTTGCCGTCGATCCAGTTTCCGGGATTGGTGATCGCCTCGATGAACAGCGTATCCCAGAGCTGTTCCCCGCCGGCGCCGAGCGCGGCGATGACCGCTCCCTTCTGTTTCCATGCGCCGGTTTCCAGATCGCGCTGACCGATGGCGACGGTGTCTTCCCAGGGTTTTTCGGTAATGCGCAGCACCTTTTCCGACAGGTTCTTCACCTTGCGGTCGCCGATCCATTCGCGCATGAAGGCGAACTGTTCCAGAAACGGAATCTCGACGATCGAAAAATCGGCGTCGCCGACGTCCGTGCAGAAATCCGGATGCACCGCTTCCGCATGAGCCGCGGTCATCGCTTCGGTGAATTTGAGGTTGAAAGAAGTTTTAAGCGCCCGCAGCGCGTCGGTGGTGAGTTTCATAGTCCTGCTCCTTGTGTAAAAGTGTTAACCGCAGATGATCCAGACGCCGTCTTCGTCCACATCGAAGACGCGCCCCGCCACAATGCTGTTCGTGCCTCCGGACTTGGCAACCGTCTGGTCGTCGGCCACGTAAACGGTCGCCCCCAGATCGGCACGGGTAATACCGGTCCCGTCATAGGCGAAACATCCGGTCCGGACCAGAATGGTCGCATCTTCGGCGGCGCTGTGTTCCGCCCGTCCGACCACCTTCAGACCGGCGGAGTCGGAGGCGGGAACCGCTTCCCCGTCGGCATTGACGGCGACCAGCGCACCGCAGTGAATGGCGGCTCCGGCGACAAACCGGCGGACGGAGGGGACACGTTCGATCGTGTCACGGGATTGAGTGAGTGCAGACATGGGTCATTTTCCTTTCCTGGCTGTTTTGTAGGCTTCTTCCGTGAATCCGAAAAAGCGAATCGCTTTCCGGTCGTCAGACGAGAGGGGGGCGGCATCCTCCTGAGGCGCGGGAAGCGTTTTTTCCCCGCCGGAAACGCGCTGGAGCGGCACCGCCACCGGCGCATATTCCAGATACGCGGCCAGGGCGGCGGAATCCTGTTTCCGCGCCCAGTTTTCCGCGCTGTCGCAGGTCAGCTTGCCCTCGGACAGCCCCTGCTCGATCAGGGCGTCGCGCCGGGTGATTTCCTGTTCGGCCCGAATGGCGTCCAGCTCGGCTTTCAGCGCGTCGTAGCCCCCGGCTTTTTCCAGAGCGCCGCGCAGAGCGGCGGCGATCTCCGCATCGGAAACCTCCGACGACAGACCAAGCGCGTTTCGGATTTCCGCGATCAGGCGGCTTTTTTCGCCGATCCGCTCGGCCAGTTTTCCGGCATCGGCGCCGTCCGCCCCCAGGGCGAGTTCATCCGTCCCCAGCAGCTCGGCCAATGCCCCGGCAATGGCAGGATCCATGAATCCTCCTTTCTGTTGTTCCCGACTTTCCGCCGCGGCGGCGAGACTGTCGAGATGGTTGATGCCCGGCTCGTTTTCCAGCGCGACGCTGGTCAGGCGCAGGGGCGGCGTCACCAGCCCCCGCAGCACCGGAGAATAGTATTTGAAAATCCCCTCCTTCAGCAGTTCATAGGCGGTCGGGTTCCATTTGTCGACCCGGATCCACAAGGCCGGGCCGCGCCGTTCCAGCCGGGCAAACCCCATCGCCGCAATCCGTTCCGGCAGCAGTCGGGCGATTTCCGCCTCTTCCAGACGCCGGGCCGCGGCCAGGCGATGCAGATAATGCCGGGAGTCGATCGGAATCAATTCGCCCTTGGCCTGAAAATAGGCCATGATCGCGGCCAGGTCCTCCTCCTCCAGCACCAGTTCTCCGGCAACGCCGTTGCGCACCAGCGGATTGCCGCCCTGCACCAGAATTCTCCACGCAGTCGGGACGCCGCATTCATCGCGTTCCACCGTCGCCGGCTCCTGCTCCGTCCAGTCCGTTCCGTCGGACCGCCACGGGCCCGCAACGGGTTTGGTTCCATTCCACAACATCGGCTGTTTTCCTCCTGTTCCGTGCCTATACCTGGTCCCGGCGGTGCAGTTTCAACCCGCACCGCGCGCCGACTTCCTCCGGATCGGCGGCGAGTCCCGCCCGATAAAGCGTCTCCACCATCTCCGCATAGGCGCGCGCATCTTCGGCCGGTTCCGTCCGGATGACCAGCCGGGGCGCGAACTGAAGTGTTCCGGCATGCCACAGTGTCCATGGCCGGACCAGCTGGGTGTTGACGGTGTCTTCCAGCGCCCGTGCGTCCGCTTCGAGAATATCCTGCCGCACCCGGCTCTGAGCATCGCCTCCGGAAAGTCCGCCGGACTCGGCGCTGGACGCCAGCTGCCCCAGCAGCACCTTGACGATGGCGTTTCCGGTATATTCCAGCAATCGGAAATAGACCTCGCCGGTATTGTTCGAAGCCTGCAACAGTTCGATCTCCACGCCTTTGGAGAAAACGCCGCCGCCCGCCGAACCGAAGTTGCGGATCAGCCGCCGGATCAATTCCCGGTCCCGTTCCCACGCGGACTCCCCGAGTTTGCCGATCACGAACGGCATGCCGTAACGCTCGATGAAGCCCAGCAGATCCTTGATCGGATAATTCTGGAACACATGCAGCCAGGCCAGCGTCCGGATCTTGCCGTCGGCCAGCGGGTCGACGGTGTTGCCGAGGCGGTGAATCAGAAACTTGTGTTCCGCCAGGGGCACCCCTTCCGGATGCTCCGAGGTCACCAGCCGCAAGCCCGTCCCCTGACGCGCCGTAAAGTGCCGCCCGTCCAGCGGCACAAATCCCGCCAGGCGTCCCCCCGCGCCCCAGATGATTTCCGCCGCGGCAAAGGGCGCGATCACCGCACCGGTCAGCGCCCGCATGGTTCTGGCGAAAGACTCGCCCTCCCCCGTTCCGCCCGCACCGGCCAGCTCCCGCCGGAAACGGTCGGCCAGCATCGCGGCAACCGCGCCGCCGTCCTCCGCCGGAAGAACGTCCCAGGAGCAGCCGCAAAGTGCATTGCGCCGAACATCCATGGCATGCTGAATGTCCCAGTTCTCCGCCTCGATTTCCGGCGCGGCGCGCATCAGTTCCTCAATATCGCCGATGTCGGCCGCGTCGATGATGTCGCCCAGCCGTTCCGGCGTCATGGCGCCGATCCGTCCGCCCCGATATCGGTCGGCCGGCTCCGGATGCGCCGCGCGTCCCGGCAACGGCGGCCGGAATTTACCGCCAACGGCGGACAGGATGTTTTTCCAAAGCATCGTCATACCTCCTTGATTCGTTGAATCCGCGTCCTCTTTCCGCCGCCGGAACCGCCCGCGCCGTTCCGGCCGCATCCAATGTTTCACCGGCATGCAGCGCCAGTGCACAACTCCAGGCCATGTCGCAATGCGAATCGGGCAGCAGTTCATTACCGCTTTCCGTAAACATCAACCGTCCGCTTCCGGCGGCGGTTTTCCGCAAGCCCGCCAGATCCGCCAGAATTTCGGGATACGCTTCCGGCAGCCGCTGCCGGTGCTGCTCGAAAACCGCCTGCAGCGTCGTGCCGAGCTGGATCTTGGAGGCGGCAAAATTCACACCCATGAAACGCCCCGGATAACGGTTTTCCAACGCTTCGCACACCGCCATTCCCAGTCCGGTCTTGTCGCCGCATCCGACCAGCCGGTCCGCGGCGTCGAACATGGCCCGTACCAGATGTTGCTGCGTTTCAAAACGGCAATTTTTCAATGTCACCAGCGCGGTCAGGCGCCAACACCGGGTCTCCGGCTCCGCCGCATTGATCCAGATGCCGGACAAATCCCCGCTGCGCGCAATGTCGAATCCCAGCGCCAGGCTCCGATCATCCGGGAGAGACTCCCGCCAGAACTCCCGCTCCAGCCATTCCGGATGCGCGTCCAGTTCCGCCTGACCGGAGCAGTGAATCCGCACCATATCCAACGCGGCGGTAACAGCGGCCTGCAGCTCTTCCGCCGCAATCAACTGCGCCCCGGACGCCTGATTCGGCACGCACCCGTACTGGCTGTCGAAAGCCGCCCGGGAACGGCATCCCGCCCGCAGCGACGCCAGAAATTCCTCGCGCGTCTGCGGCGGCATGCCGCGGGCGATCCGGGTTTCGTTGATCGTCTCCACCAGCCCGGCTTCGATCGCATCGTAGATGGTGGTGCGGTGGAAACTGACGTTCGGCCGCAACCCGTTCCGGCAGTCCCGGCACATCCGGGCAAATTCGGTGTGCTCCGAACCGTCCGGATCGAAGGCGGAAACCAGTTCCAGCTGCCCCCCCCAGGTAATGCAGGGATAGGCCATGTCGTAAATCGCCGCCTGATCGGGATGCAGATCCCATTCGTCGATCAGCACGTCTCCACCTTTCCCGGCGAACGCCAGCGGATTGCTGGACAAGCTGTAAATGCGCGCCCCGTTCCGGAAAATCACCACCCGGGCCGTTATGCCGTGTTTCTCATCGACCACCGCCAGCTGCTCCCCGTCCAGGCCGAGCGCCTCCTCCCAGCCCGTGCTCATCCCCCGGGCGATCCGGTTGGCCATCCGGGCCCAGTGCGCCACATAGTCGGTGATGAATTCCCGGGCGGTGATCTCGTCGCGACTGGACACCCATTGCACGAAATGGGAATCCCGCCGCGCACTGCGCAGACATTTCCGGCAGGCTCGGTAACTGGTGGCGTAGGTGATGCCGGTCCGGCGGCTCTTCTGATACAGCTTGAGCGGCGATTCGTCCTGAATCCATCGCCATTGATACGGCAGAAACTTCACAGTCCCACCTCCCGGTCCATCGCCTCGGACACAGCGGCGCCGTCCACGTCTCCGGCCAGAGTCCGTAACTGTTCATTGCGGCGACGCAGGATTTCAAGCCGGCGGTTCAACTCTGCGACCTGGGCCCGCAGCGTTTTTTCACGCAATGCAGCGGATTGCCGGAATTCGGCCCGGGCGGCGGCCTGCCGGTTCCGTTCGTAAGCCGCCAGGGCGCCGGAAATGGCCGACAGTTCACGGATATCGAGTTCTTCGGACGCCTCCAGTTTGCCCAGCACCGCGCGCAGCAGTTCATAACCGGCGATCCGGGCAAGATCGTCACAGCCTCCGGATTGCGACACAAAAAAAGCGGCCATCCGCCGCCGCCGCAATTCCTCCGCGTATTTCAGGCGGGATCGTCGCGCTTCGTCGAATTCTTCGCTTTCCCGGAAAGCGGCGAAACTGCCGTCATGCAGGCGCAGTTCCCGCTCCCGGCACGCGGCGGCCACCGCCTCGTCCTCCCGTACCTCATCGTACGTCGCTCCGTCCAGCAGCAACTCCGCAATGCGGTCGCGAACGACCAGAGGCAGCCGGGCAATATTGTGTCGTGGACGCCCGTTCATCGCGTCGCTCCGGGGCCGTGGATGAAAGAATCCTGCGGAAAATCCGGAAGCAGCTGCTGTCTGCCTTTCGGCGTCAGACGGCAGTATCTGCCGCCGAATCCGGGAACGGCTTCAATGTAGCCGAACGCGCAAAGCTCCGACCACTCTTTCTCCACTGCGGAAAATTCGCTGTGTCGCAAAGCCGGCTCCTCGGAAATCTCCGTCAATTCCCGGCAGGTGATCGGCGCTCCGGTCAGACAGCGCAGATCCCGCAAAATCGCCAGCCGGATCGCATGTTCACGCATGATAATGTTCTCCATTTTTATGCCGTTCCAGCGAACGGTCCAGATTTTCGACGTATGCGCGGTTGGCTTCGATCTGCGCCGCCTGGCGGGCGGTCTCTTCCGCCATGCGGTCCAGCTTGGCGTCCATTTTGGAAATGTCGCCGGACAACCGTTCGAGTACCGCGCAGATGTGCTGAGAACGATCCGCGGCGAGATGATGCTCCAGCTGCCGCGCAATGCCGTTGACTTTTTCCGTTTCCAGCAACCGCAGATCCCGCTTCAACTGGGCAATGAATCCCCAGAGAAAGGAAAGCACGGTAGCGGCCGAAGCCAATCCGGACAGCAGACCCGTCAGTAAATCCCCCATGACACCTCGTTTCATCCTGTTCCGGAAACGCCTGATGAGACGTTCCCATTTTCTATCCGGTCGCAGGAACGTGCGTCATTCACGTTCATCCCGTTTGCAAGTAAAAATCCCCGTCGTCCGTCCTCCAGCCGCATTGCAGCGGCGGGCAGGATTCGGTACGGCCTCCCTCCATAATATGGGAAAAAACGGCCTTTTTTGCACGATACCCGGCATTCATCAATGCAATATTCTTACCAGCAGGATGTTGCAAATGCAGACACATTCCCTCCCCCTCCCCTCGGAAACGCAAGATCCGTAAACGGTTCCCATTCCGGTCATAGCCGTTTTTTAACCGCGGCCCCTCAGCCTGCCCATCCGGACATGTGAAAGCTCAATGACTCGGAAACAATCCTCCACCCCCGGTATTGCCACCGGCATGATTCAGGGAATGACTTACCGATCCCGCCGCACCGCACGGCCGCCGCAGCGCTTGCAGTCCCGTCCCTCGGGCTGATTGGTGTAGTATCCCCGGGTTTTCCCGAAGTAAATGCAGGAACGGTTGTGAATGACACCGGTGCTGCGCGTTACATAAAACTCGAAATGATCCGGTCGCCAGTAATAAAGAAGGCATAAAGTCGCGCAGAACAGCAGCGCGGCCACAATAATGGCAGCCGCCAGAAGCTTGAAGTGAACGTGCTGGACGATGACGCCGTGCTGGTCGCCATTGATCTTGATGGTGTTGAAATCCATTTCTGTTTCCTCCGGTGTTGAGTGCCGAATAAAAACAGAAAAGGGAAAAAGCTACAATTCTTCGTCAAGAAAATCAAGAATCTTCAGCCGTTCCTCCGGAGAAAAGCGGTCGCTCCGGCGCACTTTGCGCGCCAGCGTGCGCAGGTCCACCGACTCACCTCCGCCGCAAGGATGAAAATCCCCGATTCTGCCATTTTGAACCACGATCCCGGAAAGGTCGCCACCGACCTCCACCGCATCGCGCCGGCTGTGACGCTCCGGATAATCCTCCCGGAAAAAGAAAATCTTCAACTCCGGAAACAGTCGGAAAAAAGTGGACAGATCCAATTTGGCAAAACTGGTCTTCCCGCTGCGCAGACGGTTCACAATGGAATAGGAAACCCCGACCCGTTCCGCATATCGGCTCAGGTTCTCCTCCCGGTTGATCGCCCGTAAAAATGCTGCTCTGGTACTTTCCAGCCAATCCATGGTGCCGTGCCCGTCTGACGTTTTCTAAAAAAATACGCTCCGGCATAAAAAAATCAATTTTTTTTACCAAAGCCCCTTGCATTTTATTCTATACAGCATATAATTTATAAAAAAACATCTTTTCCGATTGTTTTTTTAGTGAATTTTATGCTTTATAGCACAAAAGGAGATTTGCGTTCCATGCCGACTCGTTCACTCATGTCGTCAGACCGTTCCACGTCCCGGACCGACCTCAGAAGCATTCGCCGCCGTCCGTCGGCCCATGCGGGCGGACTCAATCAGTTCGAATTGCTGGACGAACTCAACCGGGAGCGTTCCGACTGGCGGGACATCCGGAACTTTCCGGACACGATCACCTGCCGCCGCATGCTGCGCCTGGCCAATTTCGCCGCCGCCAATCCGCGGCGCTGGACCGCCACCTATTACTGGCACATTCTGGAACTGGACGCCGAAACCATCGCCGCCCGGCTCAACGTCAGTCTGCGGACCGTATACAACGATCTGCGCCCCATCCGGCTGGACGATGAAGACCTCCCTCCGGAATGCTGAACGTTATTCCGCCCGGATGATCTCCCGCCAGTCGCCCACCTGCCGAACCGTTCCGCCCGGCGGCACCACCAGAAATTCATCCGCCGGCCAGTCCCCGTTCACCAGCATACGCAACAGCCGCAGGCTGCCGGTCAGTTTCCGTACCGGCCGCCCTTCCTGCTCCGCCCGTTCCCGACACTGCCGCAGCGCCTCTTCCGCCGGAATCTCCGGAATCTCAATGAAGACCACCTCCGGCAACACTCCGTCCAGGCGCGGATGCATGGCTTCGTAGATATACCGGGCGTTGTCCTCTCCGTATTGCTCCACCAACGCCGCGTATCCATCGCCGAACAGCATCTCGCCGTCGGAAAAGTAGTAACTCCCATGCTCCACAAATCCCAC
>CASFXO010000309.1 GCA_949298665.1 uncultured Lentisphaeria bacterium | reverse complement strand
GGTCTTTGCCGGAAGGCGCCGGGCGGTAGGGTTCCTGCCGGAAGACGTCCAGTACCGCGCCGCCGATCCGTCCGGACGCGGCGGCGTCGTACAGGGCGTCTTCGTCCACGACGGCTCCGCGCGCGGTGTTGATCACCCAGGCGCCCGGTTCCAGCGCGGCGAGTTTTCCGGCATTCAGAAAATCGCGGGTCGCGGGCAGATCGGGAATGTGCAGCGACAGAAACTGCGCCCCCCGGACCGCCTTCGCGAAATCCGTGCTGAACCGGTCATAACAGCTCCCATTCCGTGGCGCGGCAATGTCGAACCCGGAAACCGTCATGCCGAAGCCGTTCCGGGCAATGGCCGCGAGGCGGCTGCCGATGTGTCCGCACCCGGCGATGGCGAGGGTTTTTCCGGCAAGTTCCGTTCCGAGCCGGGGAGCCCAGACGCCGCGGCGGTTGTCGGCGACGGTATCGGCGAAGTGCCGCGCCGCCAGCAGCAGCATGCCCGCCGCGCATTCCGCCACCGAGGCGTCCAGCACGCCGGGGGTGTTGGTGCAGCGAATGCCGCGCCGGGCGGCCTGTGTCTTGTCCACGCCGTCGTGGCCCACGCCGAAACGGGCGATGACCCCGTCCGCGGGCAGGGCGTCGTACAGTGGGCCGGTGTATTTCACTACGCCGATGATGACGTAACGGGCCTGTTCGCGGCGGATGGCCGCCGCCAGTTCCGGCTCCCGGTCGGGAACCCGGACGCATTGAAAATCTTCGAGCGTTTCGAAAAAGGCGGCGGCCTTGTCGTATTCCGGGGCGGTTATGAGAATCTTTTCCATAAGCATCAATGCCACAGTTGAACGGTTTTCTGATAAATGCCGAGAATGCCGGAAGCATGGCATTCCCATGGTTGCAGTTCGGCGCGCCGGCTTTCCAGATCCACGCCGGGGACTTCCAGTCGGCGGTTGGGAATGTCGATTTCCACCATGTCGCCTTCCCGGATCAGCGCAATCGGTCCGCCCGCCGCCGCTTCCGGCCGGACGTGGCCGATCGCCGGACCGCGCGTCGCTCCCGAAAACCGTCCGTCGGTCACCAGCGCCACCGTCGCCGCCAGCCGCTCGTCCGCGGCAATGGCTTCAGTGGTGTAGAACATTTCCGGCATGCCCGACCCCATCGGGCCGACGTACCGGATGACCACCACGTCACCGGGTTGAATCCGGCCGGAAATCACCGCGTCGCGGGCGGAAAGTTCATCTTCGAACACCCGCGCCGGACCGCGATGCTTCCACATTTCCGGAGCGATCGCCGCCGGTTTGGTGACCGCGCCGCCGGGGGCGAGGTTGCCGGAGAGACAGGCGATGGCGCCGTTGGCCCGGACCGGACGGTCGAGCGGGCGGATGATTTCCGCGGCATCCACGCCGAAGCGTTTGAGGTAGAGGCGGTTTTCCCGGATCTGCCGTTCCGCGGATTCGAGATTTTCTCCAAGGGTTTTACCGGTTACGGTCATGACGTCGAGCCGCAGGTGTTCCCGGAGCCGCAGCATCAGGGCCGGGACGCCTCCGGCATACCAGAAGTATTCTCCCGCAAACGCTCCCGCGGGACGGACGTTGCCGATGAACGTAATCTCGCGTCCGATCCGGTCGAAGTCCGCTTCCCCGAAGGCGATGCCGGCCTCATTCGCAATCACCGGTAGATTCAG
>CASFXO010000308.1 GCA_949298665.1 uncultured Lentisphaeria bacterium | reverse complement strand
AACTTTTTCAAAATGCGACGGCTCCATCGAGTAGGAGGCGCGACCGCGAGACAACGAGCGAATCGCAGTGGCATACCCGAAGAGTTCCGACAACGGAATCTGTGCATGCACCCGCGTAAACTGATTCCCCGCATCGGAATTGATTTCCACAATGCTGCCGCGACGGGCGGTGATGTCGCCGATCAGATCGCCCATATTTTCATCCGGCGTGGTCAACTCCACCCTCATGATCGGCTCAAGCAGCATCAACCCGGCCTTGCGGGCGGCATCCTTCAATGCCATGGAACCGGCAATCTTGAACGCCATTTCCGAAGAGTCGACCGGATGGTACGATCCATCGATGATTTCCACCTTGAAATCAACCAGCGGATAACCCGCCAGAATACCGGAAGCGGCTGCTTCCATAATACCGTTTTCGATCGGCTTGATATATTCCTTGGGAATATTACCGCCGACAACCTTGTTTTCAATCGTGATCCCGGCACCGCGTTCCTGCGCGATCAAGTGGATGATCACATGACCGTACTGACCGCGACCGCCGGACTGTCGAACAAACTTGGTGTTGGACTCGGAATTGCCGAGCAGCGCTTCCCGATACGCCACCTGCGGCGCGCCGGTATTGGCTTCCACCTTGAATTCCCGAATCAGACGGTCCAGAATAATTTCCAGATGCAATTCGCCCATCCCGGAAATAATGGTCTGACCGGTTTCTTCGTCGCTGCGCACCTGGAAAGTCGGGTCTTCGTCCGCCAGCGCACCCAGCCCCTTGAACAGCTTATCGCGGTCGCCGGACGACTTGGGTTCCACCGCAATCGAAATCACCGGTTCCGGGAAGTGCATCGATTCCAGCACGATCGGGCTTTCTTCCAGACAGATGGTGTCACCCGTGGTCACGTTCTTCAGCCCCACCGCCGCGGCGATGTCACCGCTGTACACATCGGAAATTTCCTGACGCTGACTGGCATGCATCTGCAGCAACCGCCCCAGACGTTCTCTCTTGCCGGTTCGCGGGTTGTAAACACTCATCCCCTGCGAAGCCACACCGCTGTACACCCGGAAGTAATAAAGTTTCCCGACGAAGGGATCGCTCATGATCTTGAACACCAGAGCCGAAAACGGCTGCAGGTCCCCCACGTGCCGGGTGATCGGCTCACCCGTATTCGGGTCCGTCCCCTTGATGTCCCATACGTCCACCGGCGAAGGCAGATAATCGACCACCATGTCCAGCAGCTTCTGCACACCCTTCTTTTTGAAGGCGGTACCGCAGGCAACCGGTACGATTTTAGCGGCCAGCGTGGCCCGGCGGATACCCTGACGCAGGGTTTCCACGTCCGGCATTTCGTCCGCCAGGAAGATTTCCATGATCTCTTCGTCCACTTCCGCCACGCATTCCACCGCATGCCGGAGAGCGTTTTCCCGCGCCTCCACATATTCGGCAGGAACTTCTTCAATGCGCATGTCCAGACCGTTTTCGTCCTTGTCGAAATAGACGGCCTGATTGGCCAGCACGTCGATCACCCCGACGAAACCGGCTTCGCGTCCGATCGGCAGCATCAACGGCACCGGTGTGGCGCCCAGTTTGGTCTGGATCTCTTCCACCACACCATCGTAATCTGCCCCGGTACGGTCCATCTTGTTGACCATGGCGATCACCGGCACATGATATTTCTGCGCCTGCCGCCACACGGTTTCCGTCTGAGGCTGCACTTTTCCAACCGAGCAGAATACCGCCACTGCGCCGTCGAGGACGCGGAGCGAACGTTCCACTTCGGCAGTGAAGTCCACGTGTCCGGGAGTGTCGATCAGATTCAACCGATGCTCGCGCCAGAAGCAGGTCGTCGCCGCGCTGGTGATCGTAATACCGCGTTCGCGTTCCTGTTCCATCCAGTCCATCGTGGCCGTGCCTTCATGGACTTCACCGATTTTGTAATTCACCCCGCAGTAATACAGAATACGCTCGGACAGCGTCGTCTTTCCGGCGTCGATGTGCGCCATGATCCCGATATTGCGGACCTTGCGCAGACTGACCCCGCGTGAGGGTGATTCATGAAATACCTTGTCTTGTTCGGCGCTCATGTTCTCTGTCGCTCCCTCGAATTACCAGCGATAGTGAGCGAACGCCTTGTTCGCCTGCGCCATCTTGAACGTGTCTTCCTTCTTCTTGATGGAAGATCCGGTATTGTCGAACGCATCCAGCAGCTCTCCGGCCAGCGACTCCATCATCGACTTACCCTTGCGTCCCCGGGAGTAGGTCGTGATCCAGCGCATGGCCAATGCCACCTGCCGCTCGGGATCCACTTCCACCGGCACCTGATAAGTGGCACCGCCGACACGCCGGCTTTTGACTTCCAGTTTCGGCTTGACGTTTTCCAGCGCCTGCTCAAATACCTCCAGCGCGGCCATCTCCGGCTTCTTCGCCTGAATCAGGTCAAAAGCACCGTAGACAATCTTCTGCGCAACGGACTTCTTGCCGCGGGTCATGATCGTATTGATCAACCGGGCTACCAGTTCACTGTTGTACTTCACATCGGGAATCAGGTCCCGCTTGACTGCACTGCGTCTTCTCATGTACGATATATCCTTACTCTTGAGTACGAGATTGATTTGCGGGAATTACTTCTTACCCTTCTTTCCGGCTGCGGCGGCATCCGCCTTCGGCGTCTTGGCGCCATACTTCGAACGTCCCTGACGACGCTTGTCCACGCCGAGACTGTCCAGCGCGCCGCGAACGATGTGATAACGCACCCCCGGCAGGTCACGGACACGACCGCCCTTGACCAGCACCACCGAGTGCTCCTGCAGATTGTGCCCTTCGCCGCCGATATAGGCCGTCACTTCCTGGCCGTTGGACAAACGCACACGGGCAATCTTGCGCAACGCGGAGTTCGGCTTTTTCGGAGTACGGGTGGTAACCTGCATACAGACCCCGCGACGCTGCGGGCAGGCACTCAGAGCTCTGGATTTGCTCTTCTTGACTTTGGTTTCGCGTCCGAAACGCACCAGCTGATTGATTGTCGGCATAAAAATGTCCTGCTGTTTTGCTGTTTTCTTACGGTTTTATATATAAAGCTACTTCGATCCAAATATTAAAGACTGATAACATAACGCCGAAATTGTTTTTTTGCAAATTTTCCCCGAAAAAATCCGCAAAAAAACAAGATCCACCCGCCGCGTTTCCTCTCCCGGTCGCGACGGGTGCATGATTCTCGGCATCCGGAATTTTCCCGAACCGCTCCGTGACGATCCGCCTGCCGCAAATTCCGGATTCTATGCGGTCGGGTGCACCTCCCGTGCCTCCCGGCCGCCCGGCGGCGGCATCCGCCGGGCATCAGACTTCAATCCTTGTTGTTATCGGAATCTTCCGTTTCTTCCGAAAACGTATCATCCAGTTCCGCGATGTATTCCTCTTCCGGGAACCCGTCCTCGCTGCCGGTGCCGTTCAAAGCATCGTCGGCATCGTCATCGTCGCCCCAGTCGATGGTGATTTCCCGTTCATCATCACCGGCGTCCGACGAAAAATGAGTGTCAGGCTCCACTTCCGGCAATTCCGGTTCGATTTCGGTCCCCAGGCATTTCAGCCGGATGGACTGCATCAACTCGGTACCGGTACCGGCCGGAATCAGATGACCGGTAATGACGTTTTCCTTGAAGCCGTTCAGGTTATCCACCTTGCCCAGCGTCGCGGCCTCCGTCAGAATCCGGGTCGTGTCCTGGAACGACGCCGCGGAAATGAAGCTTTCCGTTTCCAGCGAAGCCTTGGTGATCCCCAGCAGAATCGGCTCCGCCGTCGCCGGTCGTTCACCGTGTTCCCGCAGTTCCCGGTTCATCTGTTCGAATTCCGCATGATCCAGCTGCTCGCCCGGCAGATAATCGCTGCCGCCGGCATCCGTGATCCGCACCTTCTGCATCATCTGCCGGATGATGATTTCAATGTGTTTATCGTTGATTTCCACCCCCTGGGCACGATAAACCAGCTGAATCTCATCCACCAGGTAACGCTGCAGTTCCTGCGCCCCGCAGACTTCCAGCAGCGCATGAGGCACCACGGACCCTTCCGTCAGTTTCTGTCCCTTGCGCACGAAATCGCCCTTGCCGACCGTCAGGTGCTTGTTCGCCGGAATGTTGTTGTGTTCCTCAACCTGATTCGATTCCGGATCGCGGATCACCAGCTGGCGGCGGCCGCGGGAAATCTTGTCCACTTCCACCACCCCGTCGATCCGGGCAATCTCCGCCACGTCTTTCGGAATCCGCGCCTCAAACAGTTCGGCAATACGCGGCAAACCGCCAGTGATGTCCTTGTTCTTGGCACTGGAACGCGGCACCCGCGCCACCACCATCCCCGGTTTGACCTTGGCGCCGGGCTTGGTCATCAGAAACGCCCCCGCCGGCAACGGGTAGTTCGCCAGAAATTCTCCGTCCGCCGTCTTGATCACAATCTGCGGATGCAGGTCGTCGCGGTGCTCCATCACCGTGATTTCCTCGGTACCGCCGCGTTTCTGACGGCTCAGCGTCACGCCTTCCACCAGGTCGTGCAGTTCGACAATCCCGTCTTCTTCAATAATGATCGGCACGTGGTAGGGGTCCCAGTGCACGATCTGCTGGTTGGGCTGCACCGTCGAACCGTCGGCACATTCCAGCACCGCGCCGGCTTCCAGTTCGTAACGGTCCAGCTCCGCCTCCCGCAGCGCGTCCGACCAGTAGTCGTAATCCTTGTTGAAGGTCGCGCCGATCGCTTCCGCTTCAAAACGGGCGCGTTCGCGGGCCGACTTTTCCGCGGCCTTCGCGGCGGCGTCATCATAAACGATCACGTAACCGTTCTTGTTGGCCACCACCGTCTGCCCCTTCTGGTTCTTGACGGTACGCACGTTGAAGTACTTGATCTTCCCGCTGTTGCGGACCGTGATCACCGGCTGCTTGTAAGCGCTGGACGCGGTCCCCCCGATGTGGAAGGTACGCATGGTCAGCTGCGTCCCCGGTTCCCCGATGGACTGGGCCGCGATGATCCCGAGCGCGTCGCCGATCTTGGCCACGCGGTCGCTGGCCAGATTCCGCCCGTAACACTTGACGCAGACGCCGTGGTTGGTCCGGCAGGTGAGCGTCGAACGGATCAGAATCTTCTGAATCCCGCGTTTTTCCAGCAGATCCGCGATCACCGGGGTGAATTCTTCACCCGCAGCGATGATCAGTCGACCGTCGCCGAATGCCGGGTCCCGGATGTCCTGTGCACTGAAACGACCGATGATGCGGTCACGGACCGGCAGAATCGTTTCATCACCTTCGACGATCGGACTGACCCAGATCCCGTTGCGGGTCCCGCAATCTTCTTCGCGGCAGATGACGTCCTGGGCCACGTCCACCAGACGGCGCGTCATGTAACCCGAGTCAGCGGTCTTCAACGCCGTGTCCGCCAACCCCTTGCGCGCGCCGTGCGTACTGATGAAGTATTCCAGCACGGTCAACCCTTCACGGAAGTTGGAGATGATCGGCCGTTCGATGATGTCGCCGGACGGTTTCGCCATCAATCCCCGCATCCCGGCCAGCTGCTTGATCTGTTCCTTGCTGCCGCGGGCCCCGGAATCCAGCATGGCGTACACCGGATTGATATCGCCCTTCCGTGATGCCGTTTCCAGGCGGTCGATCAGTTCCTTGGACACCTCGTTGGCGGTCTGGGTCCAGATGTCGATCACCTTGTTATGACGTTCGCCTTCGGTCAGAATCCCGCTGTTGTACTGGTCCACCACCTTGGCGATCTCACCGCGGGCCACCGCAATGAGTTCGTCCTTCTTCTCCGGCACGTGCAGGTCGGCGATCGAAATGGAAAGCCCCGCCAACGTCGCATGTTTATAGCCCAGCGCCTTGAGGTCGTCCAGCAATTTGATCGTCGCCTCGTGGCCCGCCACCTTGTAGGAGGCGCTGATCAGGGCCCCCAGTTCCTTTTTCTTGGCAATGCGGTTGAAGAACCCGAGGCGTTTGTCCCAGATTTCGTTGAAAATGCACCGTCCGGGAGAAGTCAGAATGTATTTCGCATCCTTTTCCCCGTAAACCGTGTCCTGCCCGCGGTCGGGGTTGGGAATCCGCACCGCGTCGTGAATCTTCAAATACCCGCAGCTGAAGGCGTACAGAACTTCGAAATAGTCCTTGTACAGTTTCGCCTTTTCCTTGTTGCGCGGCTCATACGTCAGATAATAAGCCCCCAGGGTGATGTCCTGGGTCGGCGAAACGATCGGTTTGCCGTTGGCGGGCGAGAAGATGTTGTTCGGCGACAACATCAACAACTTGGTTTCCATCTGCGCCTCGTTGGACAACGGCACGTGGACCGCCATCTGGTCGCCGTCGAAGTCGGCGTTGTACGCGGTACAGACCAGCGGATGCACCCGCAGCGCCGAACCTTCGATCAGCACCGGGTCGAACGCCTGAATACTGAGCCGGTGCAGCGTCGGCGCACGGTTCAGCATGATCGGATGCCCCTTGGTCACCTCTTCGAGGATATCCCAGACCACCGGTTCTCCGCGTTCAATCATTTTCTTGGCGCCGCGCACGGTGTGAGCGTAATTCCGTCCCTTCAGATGCCGGATAATGAACGGTTCAAACAGAATCAACGCCATCTTCTTCGGCAGACCACACTGCCAGATCTTCAATTCCGGTCCGACTACGATCACCGAACGACCGGAATAGTCCACCCGTTTCCCGAGCAGATTCTGACGGAACCGGCCCTGTTTCCCTTTGAGCATGTCGCTCAGGGATTTCAGCGCGCGGTTCCCGGCCCCGGTCACGGCCCGACCGTGGCGCCCATTGTCCATCAGCGCATCCACCGCTTCCTGCAGCATGCGCTTTTCATTACGGATGATCACCTCCGGCGTCCGCAGGTGCAGCAGATTCTTCAACCGGTTGTTGCGGTTGATCACCCGGCGGTAGAGGTCATTCAGGTCGGACGTGGCGAACCGGCCGCCTTCCAGCGGCACCAGCGGCCGCAGATCCGGCGGAATCACCGGCAATACCGAAAGCAGCATCCATTCCGGCCGGGAATTGCTGTTGATGAACCCTTCCACCAGCCGCAGCCGTTTGGCCAGTTTTTTCCGGATGGCCTTGTTTTTCGTGCCTTCGAGACTGACTTCCAGCTCCGCCTTGAGGGTCGGCAGGTCGATCAGCTCCAGCAGCGCCTTGAGCGCCGGACCGCCCATGTCGGCGGAAAAGGCGTCCCCGTAGGCATCGCGCGCCTGACGATAGTCGATATCGTTCATCACCTGCCCCAGCTGCAACGGGGTATCCCCCGGATCGGTCACCACATATTCTTCATAATAAATGACCTTTTCCAGGGATTTGGCGGTCATGTCCAGCATGAGACCGATGCGGCTCGGCATGCACTTGAAAAACCAGATGTGCGACACCGGCACCGCCAGTTCGATATGGCCCATGCGTTCACGCCGCACCTTGGACTGGGTCACTTCGACGCCGCAGCGATCGCAGACGATGCCCTTGTGCTTGACCCGTTTGTATTTGCCGCAATTGCACTCCCAGTCACGGGTAGGACCGAAAATCCGTTCGCAGAACAACCCGCCCTTTTCCGGCTTGAAACTGCGGTAATTGATCGTTTCGGGATTCTTGACTTCGCCGTGCGACCACGAACGGATCACTTCCGGCGACGCCACATTGATCGAAACGGCGCCGAACGAAGTCGCCGCGGTCTTGCCCAGCAACTCCCGGTAAGCATGAGTATTGTCAACCAAGGTAACGATCCTCCGTTATTGATTATCAGCAGATTTCTTGACGGTACGGATATTCAGCCCGAGGCTCTGCATTTCCTTGAGCAGCACGTTGAACGACTCGGGACGACCGGCTTCCAGCACGTTCTGCCACTTGACGATCGATTCATAGATCCGGGCCCGTCCGGCCACGTCGTCGGATTTGACCGTCAGCATTTCCTGCAGGTTGTAAGCCGCCCCGTAGGCCTCGAGCGCCCACACTTCCATTTCCCCGAAGCGCTGGCCGCCGTGCTGGGCTTTCCCGCCGAGCGGCTGCTGGGTAACCAGAGAATAGGGACCGACCGCGCGGGCATGGATCTTGTTGGCAACCAGGTGGTCCAGCTTCAGCATGTAAATCTGGCCGACCAGCACCCGCTGGTCAAAGCGGTCCCCGGTACGCCCGTCATACAGATCCGTCTTGCCGTCGTATTCATATTCGCCCTGTTCATTGCGGCGGAAGCCCCAGTGATAATTACAGCCTTCCTTTTCGGCGTAGCGTTCGTTGGCCTCCTTCATCAGGTCGACAATCTGCTCTTCGGAAATCCCGTCGAACACCGGCGTGGCCACCTTGATTCCCAGCATTTTCGCGGCCCAGCCCAGATGCGTTTCCAACACCTGACCGATGTTCATGCGGCTCGGCACCCCCAGCGGATTGAGCACGATATCCACCGGCGTCCCGTCTTCCAGGAAGGGCATGTCTTCAATCGGCACGATCTTGGACACAATCCCCTTGTTCCCATGGCGGCCGGCCATTTTGTCCCCGACCTGCAGCTTGCGTTTGCAGCCGACATAGACCTTGACCCGTTTGATGACGCCGGGATCGAATCCTTCCCCTTCCTCCAGGTTCTGCATGGAGCGTTCCCGCTCCGTTTCGTTTTCCTCGAACTGGGGAATGAAGGTACCGATGACCTCGGCAATCCGCGTCTTCAATTCGCAGTCTTCCATTTCCCAGGAATTGTAATGGGACGCCAGCTTCTGAATCGAACTCTTGGTCACCTTCCGATTCTGGCCGATTAGCAGCACCGCCTCTTTGCCGTCGGACGTGTCGTAGATCGGATACGGCAGCTTGATCCCCAGCATGAAATCGGCCAGACGGCTGGAAAGATCGTCCACCAGGCCGTTATAGATTTCCCGGTAGGAGTCCTTGAGCATCTTCGCCTGACGGCGCGCTTCCGTCTTGGTCATGCTCTGCCGGTTCGGATCCTTGGCGTATTCGATGCGGATGTCCATGACGATACCGCCCTTGCCGCTGGAAACCACCAGACTCGAATCCTTGACGTCCGCGGCTTTTTCTCCGAAGATGGCCCGCAGCAGACGTTCTTCCGGCGCCAGCTCGGTTTCACTCTTCGGCGTGATCTTGCCGACCAGAATGTCGCCCGGCTTGACCTCGGCGCCTTCGCAGACAACCCCGCGCGCATCCAGATTGCGCAGCGCATCCTCACTGACGTTGGGGATGTCGCGGGTAATTTCTTCCGGCCCCAGCTTGGTTTCGCGGCTGGTGATCTCAAATTCATCCACATGGATGCTGGTATAGACGTCTTCCTTGACCAGCCGTTCGCTGACCACGATGGCGTCTTCGAAGTTATAACCGCACCAGGGCATGAACGCCACCAGCACATTGCGTCCGAGCGCCAGTTCCCCCCCCTGCGTGGAGGCCCCGTCGGCAATAACGTCGCCGGCCTTGATGACCTGCAGCCGCTGAATGATCGGCTTCTGATTGACGCAGGTGCCGGCGTTGCTGCGCAAAAACTTGTTCAGCTTGTAAACCTGCGCCTTATCCGGTTCTGACGTTTCCTCCAGGGGTTTGCCGTCCACGGTAATCACAA
>CASFXO010000307.1 GCA_949298665.1 uncultured Lentisphaeria bacterium | reverse complement strand
CCGCTGACCTCCGGCCGGTTGACGGCGGTTTTCGGCTGCGGCGGCGACCGGGACCGGACCAAGCGCCCCCGTATGGGTCGGGTCGCCGCGGAATACGCCGACCGTCTGATCGTCACCAGCGACAATCCCCGCACGGAGATTCCGGAGGCGATCATCGCCGACATCCGGGCCGGAATCCCCGCCGGAACCGACTGCGAAATCGAGCCGGACCGGGCGAAAGCCATCGCCCGGGCCTGTCAGGAAGCACGCGCCGGAGATGTCGTCCTGATCGCCGGCAAGGGACACGAAACCTATCAGGAGATCAACGGCGTGCGGCATCCCTTTTCCGACCGGGAGCAGATCTGCCGCTTCCGCCGCTGAACGCGCCCCTCGGAACGCGGCGGCGCGGCGGCGCCTGTTTTGCCACGGGAGGCGGGCGTCTGCCGGGCGGGGCGTTCCGTCCCCGGTGCCGTGAAGCTTCCGGCGGCACTACTGCCGACGGAAGACAACGGACGGTGCGGAAAACGCCCGGCGCGAACCAGCGCTCCGGCCCCGCCACGGCGGTTTTCCACAGGCCTTCTTCACCTCACGGCGCCGAAGGAGCCGGGGCGCTCTGTTCCGAAAAGAGTTCCGCGACCGGCAGTTTCTGTGCCCGGCAGGCCGCGACCACCCAGGAGGCAACCACCACTGCTCCGGAATCCCGGAAATGCGTGCGGTCATTCAAGCCATCGGGGTAATTGGGGTGTTCGCCGCGCGCCAGAACCATGTACAGCTTGAGCGCCTTTTCCTCCCCCATTGCGGCCAGTTTCTCCATGCTGATCGCGTTCAGATCGACCAGCGGTACCCGCAGTTCCGCCGCCACCGCCCGGGCCGCTTCGGGATAGTCACGCAGCGAGTTGTAGATCTTACCGTCCCGGAAGGAACACCGGGAGACCGGCGTGACGATGATCGGATGAATCCCCTTTTCCTGAAGCCGGGTCACCATCAATCGGAGATTGTCGCGATAGGCGCCGTCCGCGGGCGCGTAGAGCCGGGCAATGTCCTTTTTGCCGTCATTGTGCCCGAACTGAATAAAGGCAAAATCCCCTTTCCGGGCGCGCCGCAGCACCAGCGCAAAATGCCCTTCGTCCAGATAACTTCTGGTACTGCGGCCTCCGCGACCGTAATTTTCCACCCGGACATCGGGTTTGACCCATTGTTCCAGCCCGACGCCCCAGCCGGCGCGCGGCAGATATTTTCCATTGTAACGCGCCGTGGTGGAATCTCCCAGAATCCAGATCGAAGGCGCCGCCGACAGGGCGGAGGCGCCTGCCAGCAGTATCGGAATCAGCAGTCGTTTCATTGCAGTGCGGTCACTTTCAGGTTGCGGATTTGAATCACCACGTCGCGGCCGATGGCCCGGAATCCGATCTTCCCGGCCCGGGGAATCTCTTCCGGAATGGTCTGCGGATCCAGAAAACCGCCGGCCGGCTTGCCGTCCACGGTCAACAGCAACAGCGGCCCTTTTTTATAAATGGCCATCCGATACCAGGTCCGGGGCTTTTTGCACAGGTCCTCCTGACCGGCCATCAGGAAAAATCCCGGGTTGCGCCGCCAGTTGCTCGTCCCGGTATGCACGCCGTCATCGTCGTAACGGCTGACGCTCAAGTGATAACAGCGCAGATATTCGCTGTAGATGTAGTCCGGGAAAACCCCGCTGCGCGGCGGCAGGTCCAGGATCATATCCTCTCCGCGCCGCCCGGCCGCGGCAATGAACGTAATCAGCAGCCCCCGGGTCGTCAGCGCCTGAAATTCATATTCGATGCAGATGTCGTCCGGAAAATCGGTCCGGCAGAACGCCATGCAGCCCGCCGCCCCCTGCTGGGAGCCGATGCAGTTGAGCTGGAGAATCCCCCCCGGCTCCAGCGTCAGACGCCCCGTCCCCTCGTGATGCCAGTTCTTCAGCGAAGTGAACCGGTCCGTATACAGCACCCGGTCCGAACGTTCCGGCAAAGGCGGCAGCGGATCCGTTTTCGCCCACTCCCGCTCGCCCTGCGCATTGACGGTGGCCAACGTGTGCAGATGCTCCTTCCGGTAGGCCTTCAATTCTTCCATGGTGAGAAGCGGTGCGGGCGCGGCAAAGTCCGCCGCAGCCGCCGTCAACATCAATCCCATACTCAAAAGTGTGGTCGCCATCAACATTTTTCCACCTCCTCGCGGATGATCTGCAAATATTCGGCAATCCGTTCCGGCTGTTCCCGGCAGGTGCTGATGTCCTTGAGAATGAACTCACAGGGCAGATCCCCGATGAGCTCAAGTTTGTGTCGGATGTCCTGCCGGACCGCTTCCGGGCGCCAGCGGTCCTCCGCCAGAAACGCCGGCGACGGCTTGACGGAAAGCACATAGCGGCCCTGCGTGCCTTCGACCATTTTTTCCAGATCGGCCCAGGGACTGACGGAAATTTTCCGCAGATTCCGGACCGACTTCAAAATGCCGAGCTTCCGGTGCAGCGGCTCACAGCACCCGTAGTAACTCAGTCCGAACCGTTCCAGCCACCGCCGGTCGTACTGCAGGGCGAATTCCTCATGCATTTCCGGCGACACATCGCTGAAAATCTGCGGCATGGCGTTCCCCCACTGGTTGATCGGATGAATATGCTCCGGATCATAATCCGGCCCGGGCAGATCGCTGACGAACCCCAGCCCGCCGGAGCCGATCCGCTGGTTGTTGTCGGTCCGCCCCAGCAGATTCAACGCATCCAGCTGGTCCAGCTGATGCAGCATCGCCGCCGTATAACGCCCGACAATCGCGTGCATCAGGTCGCTCTTGAGCACCAGGTCCATCAGCAGCTCCATCGGATTGTACCACATCGCAATCTTGTCCCAGGGGGAGAAATGCAGAAACCCGTATTTGCGCAATTCCACCGGCATGATGTCGCCGACGGCCTCCCGCAGCAGTTGCAGACGGCGCTCCGTCTCCTCCCGGTCATACCGGATGGTGATCATCCGGATCTTTTCCACGTCGTCCAGCGTGTGAAACTGGGTATCGTAGTGATGGGAAACAATCCCCCCGCGCGGATCATGCGCGATGGTCTGTTCCTGAATACTCATGCCGCAGAATTCATCATAATTGGTTACCGGCATCACCCCGATCACCCCATCCACGATCAGATCGCCCGGAAAATGCCGCCACCGGTACAGCGTCCGGCGCAGTTCCTCTTCCACCTGCCGCAGATAAGGATCACGGCACCGGAGCGTCAGTGATCCGTCCGCATTCAATTCCTCCCACGGCTCCTCGTTGATCCAGAGCATGGGCTTGACGTGTCGCTCCAGATCATTGACCCGACGCCAGCTGATGCGGCGCTCCTCATTGCACGGCGCGGCGGCGGCTTCGGCGCAGGCCGAGGCCAGTTCCCGCAGAATTTTATCATCGTTGTTCATCGGGACTCCTTATTTTCGAATGCGTATTTCCCGGCTTTCTCCGGGGACACTCCGCCATTGTAATTCCGTTCCGGAAAGCCACGCCCCTTCCGAAGCCGATTTCCAGTTCCCGCGCAACCGCGCCCGGATCGTCCGGGATTCCGGCATCAGCGGCGGCATTTCCCACAAATCACCCTCCCAGCCGAAATCCGGGTCGGTCACGCTGATCAGCCACCCGCCGGACGGCTCCTCGCGACAAAGCAGCAAGGCCGGCACGGAAAGCGACGCCACCGGCAATTCCTCCGGCAGTTCCGCATCCGGCGCGGCCACCACCGCCGAATACAGCCGCTCTTCCGGAAAATACACCACATGCGCCCGGTGGTCCTTCCGCAGCACCCGGTAATGCGGCGCGCGCATGCTCTGTTCCGGTTCCGGCGCCATGAACACGGCATATTCGTATTCCGCCGCTTCCGGAGCCCGGCCGTGCCGCAGCCACGCCTTCTCGTACAGGCCCTGCCGGATTTCGCCACCGCGTTCATCCGGTCCCCGCTGCATCCCGTAATGCACCTGCAGGTCCTGTCCTTCCGGCAGATAATAGAGGATTCCCCGGCTGTCGGTCAACCATTCTCCCCCCGCCACCTTTTTCCGTGGAATCGCCCCGGGCGTCGCGGTTTCGCCCAGAAAATTCTGGAACAGGGTGGTGTCCGTCTCATAGTCCGCATAAGGGTTGCGGATGCCGCTCCCCAGACATACGATGGTTCCCCCGCCCAGATGATAACTCTTGAATGCCCGGAATTCCGGCAGGAGCGTATCCCGGAGCGAAAAACCGTATACCCCGTCCCGACCATCGATCGTCCCGCCGCCGACCAGCGTTTCCGTGGAAAAACTGCGGCCGTAGACCACCGGCCGCCGATCCGGAAGTTCCAGTTCTTCCACCGGCATCACCAGCGCCGTAGTACCGGGGTGATGACAGAAATCCCAGCCGGAATCCACCAGTCCGCTCTCCGCCGCGTTCTTTCCGGGAGCGAACAGCTGCAAGCGTCCATGACTCAGAAACCGCCCGTAACGGTTCTCATACCCCCCCTTCTTCCGGCTGCCGACCTCAAAATCCCAGGCGTATCTGCTGAAGCCGCGGATAACCGCCATCCAGTCGTCCCGGCGATGGATCAGCAACGCGGAATACGGATAATGGAAGCAGCCTTCCGGCGGCTTCGCCGGTGTCAGTTCCCGGGTCAGGCGGGCCGCCGCGCCGGTGATCTGCCCCTCGCCGGCGACATTCTGGTAACTGGTGCGGCGGCGATACTCCGTCACCAGCGCTTCCGGACGGTAGAGGCGCCGGAAAACCGCTCCCGCCTCCGCATCCTCCGGATGCATCAGCACCCAATACGCCAGCGCGGAAACCAGCGGTTTGGCCATGCCGCCGAGAAACGGCCAGCGAATGGACGTTACCGTCGGCGTATCATAGTGCGACTGCTGACGATCCAGCGTCAGCAGCGCCCGGCGGAGCTCCCGCAGCAACGCCGCGTCGAGCTGATACGGCGTCCCGTCGAGCAAATACGCCAGCACCGCCGCCCCGTGCAGTCCGTCCGGCCCGTAAAACCCATGCGCCACCTGCCCGTGATGAAATGCCGACCCGTCCGGTTTGATGAAGTCTTCGATCCCCCCGCGCACCCGCAGCTGCCGGTCCAGAATCAGTTTCAGCGAATGCAGTACCGCATTGCCCTCATGATCCGGCAGCGTCAGCGCAGCCAGCAATGCTTCGACGAATGTCGCCCGCAGCAGGTCCGCCGAAGGCGTCGCGTCCGTCTCCGGGATCGCGGCATAGTGGAGCACCCGCGAATACCACAGCAGCGCCCAGGTCAGATCCTCCAGCAGCCCCGCTTCCCGCAAAGAGTCCTGCATCAGAAACAACGTCTGTCCCATTCCCCGCAATGCGAAAATCACATGCCAGTTGTGGTCCGCACCAAAGGCGAATCCCTGATACCGCATCAGTCCGACCAGCCGCATCACCGCCTCCGCCGCCTCGGGATTCCGATAAAAACGGTTGCCGGGCATTTCCACGTTGACCGCATACAACAGCGGCAGCAGTGTCCTGGTCGCCAGATCGCGCCACGACGTGTCATATCCGTCCCGGGGCTCCGGGGCGGAGTGAAACCTGAAATTCCCTCCGTCGTCCGTATGGATCGCCAGAGTCTGATAACGGCGCCACGCCTCTTCCGCCTCTTCCAGCATACCGGCGGCGCGCGCCACCTTCAGCCGCGGATCCTGATCCGGACCGAATTCCGTCAGCCAGCTCCGGGCGCGTTGTCGCAATTCCCGCAGCGCCTGCGCCTCTTCCGGCGTGGGCGGCGGCGCCTGACGCCATTTTTCCGCCTGCGGCAGAACGGCGGCCAACAGGTTTTTCCCGGGGGTTTTCCCATGCATGGCCGGACGCTTCGGATTGGCGCCCGACACCAGCAGGTTCGGCACCCGCTGCCAGGAGGAGGTGAACTGCAAGGCGTCCAGATAGAGGGTCCGGGGCTCCCGGCCGCGATAGGTGATCACCATTTCGTCCCGGGCCGCCGCAACCGGGATGCGCTCCAGATCCTCCCAGGGCGAAATACGCACCAGTTGCCAGTACGGGAAACGGAGCGGTATCCGGACACGGTATTCGCCTTTGCGTGGCGGATCGCCGATCCGCAGTTCCAGCACCGCATCCGGATCCGGGTTCATGGCGTACAGATGAAACGAAAATTCCCGGCGACGGTTCTTACGGCCGTCCATGGGAATACGGATGCTCTCCCCGTCGCGCGCCTCCCATTTCAGAGAGTGCGTCCCGAAACGATAACGTTCATCGCTGATCGAAACACTGCCGGAAATCCCCTGAAGATCTTCCGGTTTTTCAAACGAATTTCCCATCATGCTGCCGATGGAAACGCTCCACAGAAAACAGGTCAATACAACAGATTTCTTCATTTTCGGTCCCAGCAGTTTCCCGGATCATCCAGTTTCACATTCTTAAACGGATCCACCGTATAGGGGTTGGCGACCGCGGGCGGCAGATCCGGACTGAACGGCGGAGTTTTCTCGCTGCCGGCGTGCCCGTCACACCAGATGACGGTGGCCCGATTCAGATGTCGGCCGGCCGGCATGCCGGAACCGGCTCCGCCCGATGTCAAAGTATAATTTAACTGATGTCCGTTCACCGTGCAATCGCTCCCGCTTTTGACGACGGTATCCGCCATGCAGATGGTCCGGGAGGGATTCTTCAGCTGCGTCATTTTCGCCGGAGCGGAAGTGTTGCTCCCGCCGCATCGTAAACTTGACCCGATGAAATCATGCGCCAGTCCGTAACTGATCCGGAGCAGCGTCGAATGAACGCCGGCCGAGGCGTTCTGCAAACGGGAAATCCGGATCAGATCCGCCCGGTTATTGGTAAAACTGGACGGACAGAATCCGACGGCGCCACTGCTGAGATACCGGTTGCGCAACAGCCGTCCGAACCAGGTATAGGTGCCGGAGGCGGCCATCTGATTGCGTTCTCCGTTGTTGAGCTGATTGGTGGGAGTAAAAAAATCATCATTGTCCCCGCTGTACAGCAGCTGATACTGCCCCAGCTGCCGCCCGTTGGACAGACACTCCATTGCCCGCGCCTTCAGCCGGGCCTGATTCAGGGACGGCAGCAGCATGGCGGCGAGAATGGCGATGATCGCAATCACCACCAGCAACTCGATCAGGGTAAATGGATACGCATGCCGTCCGGATGTTTTCTGTCGTCTCATTTCGGGGAACTCCTTCTGTTTGTCGCCGGTAAAATTTCTGATCAACAGGAAGCGAAAAACTGAATCAGCCAAAACCACATCGATATGGTTCCCAGCTTTAAGTATAGTATATTTCCATAAAAATGTCAAGAAAAGGTCATTTTATTTCAAAAAAAACAATATATCTTCACTAAACAATATCGATATGATTTGAGAATCCTCTCGTTTTTTCCTATTTTACCGTGCCTTGAGATTGACAAAAAACAGCCCCTCGTTATATTAACCATATCCATACAGATGCAGAAATCGCAGGAGAAAAAATCAACTTTCATGGAGCAGCTCAGCGGACAATCCAAACGCCAGGCATTGGAAAAATGGCTGCGCGACCAGTTGCGGACCGGCAATTACGCGCCGCACTGCCGCTTTTTCTCTCATACCAAAATCCGGAAACTGCACGGCGTCAGCCAGGCCACCGTCACCGAAGCGCTTCAGTCCCTGGAACGGGAAGGGTTGATCTATTTCAAACCCGGCTGCGGAACGTTCGTCGCACCACCGCTCCGGGCCAGGAAAATTCTGGTCGTCAGTTCCCTGGACCGCACCAATGACGAATACAATACCTTTTTATGCGGCGCCGAGCAGGCTTCCGGAGCCGCCTCCTTCATTATCGTGCCGATTTCCACGACGGAATTTCTGAGCAATGTGAAATATCTGAAGGTGATTTATCCGCAGGTTGCCGCCATCGTCTTTTTCCGACTGCCCGAACTCTTCATCGAATACCGCAAGCCGCTGGAACAGATGGACGTACTGGCCTTTTTCTACGGCTCCACCACCTACCGGGACACCACCGGAGCCCGGAACTGTTTTTACTACGACGAAAAAGCGGTGGTTCACACCGCGCTGGAAGTGCTCCATCGGGCCGGACACCGGGCCATCGGCTGCGTAAATCTGCAGTACGGCGTCTTTCCGTTCCGTTACCAGCTCTACCGGGAATGGATGGCCCAGCACGGGCTGCCGATCGTTCCCGGCTCCTGTTTTCAGGCCACGACGCCATCGGAACTGTATCAGACCCTGCTGCAGACCCCGAAGGAAAAAATCTCCTTCACCGCCCTGTTCTGTCCCTTTCATCTTATCGCGCTCGAAGCGCTGCAGGGATTGCAGAAAATCGGCCTGCGCATTCCGGAAGACGTGGCGATCATCGGCGTCGGTGATGTGGAAACGGAATTTTTCAGTGCCGTCCACCCGCACCTGACGTCGGTCTGCATCGATCATCGCGGCGATGCCACCATTTTAATCAACCGGATCGCCGCCGCCCGGGGACAGGCGGTCTC
>CASFXO010000306.1 GCA_949298665.1 uncultured Lentisphaeria bacterium | reverse complement strand
CGGACCATTCTGCTGCTGCAGGTGGATTACGACGCTTCGGCGAACGGCGGCAATATTTTCAACCGTGACCTGATTCTCGGTGCGGTGGAACAGGCTTATCTGGACGGTTGCAGAATTCAGGTGGAGACGTTTGCGGACGCCCGAAGACTTCCGGAACGGTTCGCCGCCGGAGAGTTCGACGGAATCATCTGGGATCGTCCGGAAGCGGAGTTGTCTCCCCTGCTGGAGCAGCTCCGGGAAATGGGGGTGGCGCAGGTGACCGTGAACCGGGTTCAGAAAGGAATTCCGGCCCTGGGATGCGACTACCCGGAGGGGGTGCGTACGGCCATGCGGTATTTTCGCAGTATCGGACATCGGCATATCGGGCTGATCGATATCGGACGCGATCTGGAGGTGTTCCGGGAGCGGCAACAGGCATTTCTGGATGAATTGCGTTTTGACGGGATCGCGGAGGCTGAGAAATACCTTTTCCGGGTGGTGAAGGGCGATCCCGATTATCTGCGCATTGCGGCATGGATGCGCACGATTCCGCGGACGACGGCCATTCTGGTTTCGAATGTGTATCTGACGGAGTTTTCCCGTTACCTCAATGCCGCCGGGATTGCGGTGCCGCAGCAGTTGTCGGTGATTCAACAGGGGGAAATCGAGAATTTCAGCCGTGATTCGGGCAGTCGGTTCAGTATTTTCACCGATCCGCGGCGGGCCATCGGCAGTCGGGCGCTGGTTACGGTACTGCGGCAGCTGGAAGGTAATTTGATTCCGGCGGCAGTGGAACGGATCGTCGGCGAACTGATCATCCGGAGCAGCTGTGCGTTGCCGTATCATCTGCAGCGCAATGAAGTGGGGCATGCAACGTGTGTGGACGGCCGGTGAGTAACGGGGGCGGAGAAAAGGGCGAATGACCGGCGGTTTCTGTTGGGAAATCGCGGCATGATTCGGGATTTACGACGATATTTTCGAAGCGATGCCGGTGTGGAGATGCGGGAAGGATGACGGAATTTCAAATTGCGACCAACCGGTGCCGGGGACGGTGAAAAAGATGAACTGGTCGGGAGATAGGGCGGTTTCGTTGAAGAGCAGCGATGGCTGGAAAACAGGATTCCCCTGAAAAACGGAGGTTTCCATGAAAAGAGTTTTTACATTGATTGAATTGCTGGTCGTGATTGCGATCATCGCCATTCTGGCGGCGATGCTGCTGCCGGCGCTCAATCAGGCCCGGGAAAAGGCGCGCACGATTCAATGCGTCAGCAACATCAAGCAGGTGGCGGCAATGATGCTGTTTTACAGCGGCAGCTATGATGATTATCTGCCGCCGAATGCGATCAATTCCTATTCCACCGGAAACTGGGTGAATCTGATGCGGACCGAGAAACTGTTGACCAGCGGGATCCGAACCTTTCTCTGTCCCACGACTTCCATCGGCATTGAGCAGGAGTATCTCAATGAGATTGTGCAGCTTTCCGGCAAGCATCTGGACAAAATCTCCTACGGTTACAATTTCAAATATCTGGGATCGGACCGCTATCTGAGCGATACGCCGGAGCATTATTACTATACCTCCTGCCGGATCACCCAGATCAAACAGCCGTCCCGGACGCTTCTTCTGGGGGAAACGGTCTCTTTGAAGGCGAAATCGGACGGCAGCGACATGCCGGGCGGCACCTCGCTCTGGCCGAATGCCCAGACCGCCGCCTGGCGCAATGTTCTTTATGCCGCTCACGGAAGTTCGCTGAACGTGGCCTGGGTGGACGGCCACGTCGGGACGCATCATTTGTACAACCGGCTGCAACCCTATACCACCGCGCCGATTCTGGAAGACTGGCGCTGTACCGGGGCGCAGGCGGCACTTAACGTATGGGATCGCTTATGATGAAGAATGCAGAAATCAAATGGTTGACCGGGATGGCTCTGAGCATGACTCTGGCGGGGCACGCCGCAATTCTGCCGGTGGATAACGAAAAGGCCGTTTTCGAAGTGCCGCCCGCGGGGAAACCGGAGGTGTACACGAAAGCGACGGATGTTCCGTCCGGTTCGGCCATCGCATTCGATAGGAGCAATCGGCCTTATGTGGTGAATGTGGTCGATCCGGAATGTTACGGTTATGTTTCCGTCCTTGATGAGAATGGAAACTGGATCCGTCGGGACTTTACCGCGGCACTCAAGGCCGCCGGTTTTCCGGTGGAGATTCCCACGTTGCGCACGGTGCAGAATCGGGCCGTATTGGGGTTTGACCGACAGGATCGGCTGTACGCGCTGGTGCCGACGCCGCGCAAGGTCAGGGACGGGGTGGACATCAACGGGGATATGGCGCTGCTGTATTCCACCGACCACGGCGCACATTTTCAGGCGTATCGGGTCGGGATCCGGCCTTATCAGGGGACGATGGAAAGTTCTTCTGCCGGACGGATCCCGGACGGTCCGCCGGCGGTGTTCCGCGGCGTGCACCGGCAGCGGCTTTCAGGAAAGGGGATTACCTATCCGGATGTGGGTGAGCAGAGTTTGGATTTTTGTTCGCTGAACCGTCTGGACGTGCTGCTGCCGGAGGCGACCGGAGAAGGACTCCGGCTGCCGCCCGCGGTCACTGTGACGGAACGGGCCAACGGGGTAACCAGCCATTCCGGCGGCGGCCACATTGCCGCGCGGGTCGGCGAGCGGTTGTTCGTCGCCTACGTCGAGGTGCCTGAAGACCCGGCCCGGGGCGGCAATCCCACCTATGTCGCGGAGGTGAATATGCCCCGGCGCGAAGTTGTCGGGCGACAGCTGGTGGCCAATGCCACGCCGCTGGTGTCCGACAGTCACGCCTGTCCGACACTGGCGCTGACTTCCACGGGGGAACTGTCGGTGGTAACCGGTTCACACGGATGGAGCCCGGCGCATCCCGGCTTTCTGTTCACCCGGAGCGTGCGCCCGGCCGATCTTGCGGCGTGGACGCCGCCGGAACGGCTTGGCGTCGGACAGTCCTATGTGGACATGGTGGTGGACAGCAGAGACAATCTGTACATCGCCTACCGGGTCCATCCGCAATTGTGGGTGCGCAAATACGACCGTGAGGCAGGAAAATGGCTGCCGCCCGTGCGGCTGCTGGAATACACGCCGGCACGGCGTGCCGACGGGACGCTGAGTTATACCGTTTTCTATCATCATTTGTTTATCGACCGCAAAGATAACTTGTACGTTAAGGCGTTGTTCCACGACTTCGACACCGGCTTGAAGGGCCGTTTCCCGTTGATGTGGCTGGTCAGCTCCGACGGCGGCGCCTCCTGGCGGATTCCCGATACGGCGTGGATACGGAAGAATATGGCGAAATAGCGGTTTCCCGCGTTTCCATTTCAGCGGCGCCGGATCGGCCGGATCCGGCGACCGCGTCGCGACCGGGCCGCCGCGGCATAGGGGGCGTAGGCATCGTCATCGGGCAGAGGATTTTCTGCGGCGATCGTTTCCGGAGCAGGAGAAGAGGCCGGCACCGCGGCAGGGGAAGCGTCGTTTTCGGATAACTCCGGTTCCGCCGGCGGCTCCAGCCGGGCCGCCACCAGCAATGCAAGTTCGAAAAGCAGCCAGGTCGGCACCGCCATGAGCAGTTGACTGACCACGTCCGGCGGCGTCAGTATGGCGGCCAGTACCAGGATGACGATGACGACCACCGGCCGACTCCTGCGCAGGGTTGCCGTCCGGATCAGACCGGTGCGGACCAGTACCACGACCACCACAGGCAGTTGAAACATAAGGCCGAAGCCAAGCAGCAGCAGGCCTGCCAGATCGATGAAATTTCCCAGTCCGAGCATCGGCGCCAGCTCCGGACTGCGATAGGATGCGGCAAAGCGCAGTAACAGCGGTAGAATCAGTGCAAAAGCGAATGCCGCACCCGCCAGAAACAGCAGAAAAGCCGCACCCGCCAGCATGCCGAAGAGGCGCCGCTCCCGGCGATAGAGCCCCGGTGCGATGAAGCCGGCCACCTGCCAGGAAACATACGGCAACGCCCCGAAGAGCGCCAGCAGCAACGAACACTTCAGCTGCACCAGAAACGGCTCCAGCGGGGAGAAATAGTGAAATTGCAAATCGTTTCCGCCGAGGCGTTCCAGCTGGCGCAGCAGCCATGGGATCAGCCGCCCGGCCGCCCAGTAGGCGGGAAAAAGCAGCAGTGCAACCGCCGCAAGACTGCGGAGAAGCACTCCGCGCAGTTCTTCCAGATGTTCAAGAAAGGTTTTGTTGTCGCCGGGCATGGCAGACGGGGTCCTGAGCCGATGGAGAACGCGGTCGGCGCTACCTTCCGGACGCGCCGCGCGGTCTGGCTACCGGTTTTGCTGATCCGGGTCGTCCGGATTCACGCTTTTGTTCAGTTCGTCCTGAATACCGTCCCGGGCGTTTTTGAATTCCCGGGAAGCCCGCCCGAGGGAACGCGCGACCTCCGGAATTCTCTTGGCGCCGAAGAGCAGCAGCACCACCAGAAAGATGACACATAATTCCGACCAGCCGATCATGGTTCTTACAACTCCTTTCCGTCCGTTTTCTTTGTGTCTTTCTGCGGATTGCGCGGTTTGTCCGCCAGTTCCAGATAGTCAATTTCCGCCAGAGCGTCGGATTTCGTGTACTGGCTGTTGCCGGAAACGCTGATCACATACTGATCCGCCTCCGGCAGATAGCCGTAGGCCTTGCGGAAATCCTCCGCCACATTGCGTTCTTCCTCGATCCATTCATCGCGCGGAGAGTCCTGATTGCGCAGACACTGATATTTGACTTTGACGATGCCGCCGCCGTACCGGGCCGTTCCTTCCGTGCCGACCGGGGTCAGGGTTTCCCAGCGGTAGGCGATGGTTTTACGGCTGAGGGCGCCACCTGCGCCGAAATAGATGCCCACCGCCTGGTCGTCCTTGTCGGTACGGCCGTCGGCGCCGGGGGGGAGTTTCTTTACGCGCCAGCGCCAGCGGAGAATCGGATATTTTTTCAGGTCGACACCCGGCATGGTGATCAGGGCGCCGGAAGAGCGGCGGGAATCCACCGCGAGCACCCGTCCATACGTGCTTTTGCCGGGAGCGTCTTCCACCCGGAACGTGGTCATCGGGACCATGAATTTCTTGCCGTCCAGTTTCCAGTTGGCCGGAAGGTTGTTACCGTCTTCCTTCTTCAATTTGGAGAACTCCTCCCGCCAGCCGACTCCGGGCGCAACTTCGGTTGCCGTTGTCGACAAGGCGAGCAGGGCGCCGAGTAAAATATGCCACTGCTTCATGATTTTTCGTCTTTCTGGTATTGCTGATAACGTCTCATGATGTTTTCAACGTAAGTCCGGGTCCCCGCAATGGTGATGTTGTCAAGCATGTCTCCGTCCGGATCTGCCGGTTTCCAGCGGTTTGCCCGGCTTTCTCCGGCGTTGTACTGGCAGAGCGCGAGTTCCGTCCGGCACCGGTAATCCCGCCACCGTTTCATGGCGCGGGCGAGGTAATAGCAGCCGATTTCCAGATTCAATTCCGGCTGCATCAGTTCACGCACCGACGGAGCGGCAACGCCGTGACGGCGGGCCCAGTCCGCCACAGCGCCTTCCGGCAGCACCTGCATCAGCCCGACTTCTCCGGCCGCTCCGATGGTGTCCGGACGGAACCGGCTCTCCTGGAAAATGACTGCCCGAACCAGCAGAGGGTCCAGCTGATATTTGGCCGCCGCCGCCCGAATTTGCGGAGCATACTGCGTGTCATCTACTACAAAATCGCGCAATTCCCGCTGGTAGGCCGCAATGGTCGTCAACATGACCGCCATGGCCGCCAGCGCCAGCAGCAGCCGGAAACGATCAAATTTTTTTTGCGTGCCGGAGCGGGGCATACCGATCACTGGGCGGACGTCGTGCTGTTCGGTACGGCAAACGGCGATTCATCCGGCGGCAGCATCATTTTCCGTCCCTGGGCGACGCCGTAGTCCAGCAACTGCATCAGCAGCGTCCCGGGCAGCGTGGCTTCAGCCAGAAAGCGGCGTCCGTCCGCGGTCAGACGGATGGCTTGCAGCAGCTGCTGGCCGAGCTGGGAATTTTCCGCGAACAGAATGCCGACTCCCATGAACAACGCGCCGTTGATGGACAGGAGTGCATTGGAGACGGCCTGTTCGTTCTGGCAGACGGCCACGGAGCGGACGTGCAATCCTTCCGGCGAACCGGGCAGAAACCGCATACGGGCACGGAAGGAATCCAGTTGACGGGTGAATCCGTCGAAGGACGCACCGCTTTCGCGCAGGGAATTTCTTTTTTCGGCGGGGCACAGATACGAGAAATCCACGATGTTTTCTTCTGAAAAATCGGGAAACAGCGTGGCGATTTCCTGTTCGCTGAGCGTTTTCTGACCGAGCAGCAGCGTGACGGTACCCTGATCCGCCGCCAGCAGCGTATTCGCATCCAGGTACGTCAGCACCAGGGTCTGGCGGAGTTCCGGCAGCGATTCGTTGCTGATGATCCGGTAACAGGACTGTTCGTTGAGTTTCATGGGCTCCACGGTGAGGGGGAGCTGCTTCAGATGGGTGAGCAACGTTTCTTCCGGCAGGTCCCGGACTTCCGCCAGCACCCCGCCTTCCTTGTCTTCGCTGCTGAAGAAAAGCATCCGGACGCAGGCGTCCAGCGGAAACCTCTGGTCCTGCACATCATTCAGCATTCCGCCGATTTCAGGGAATTTCTGCTGCAGGCTCTGGTACAATGGCGATTTCAGAATTCTTCCGGTTTCCACCAGTACCGCACCGACGGTTCCGGCGGGCAGGCGCCGGCACAGAGCCGGCGGTTCCGCGGCGGAAGCGCAACAGAAGACTGCGGTCAGCAGAAGTGAAACAAGCCACGTTTTCATAAAGGGTCTCCTCCTGTTTCTAGCCGGTATCGGCGGCAGCCGGGCGGATCAGCCGCGCGGCGGAACGCCGGCGTTTTCGATTTTTTCCCGTTCCTTTTTCGGCAGGACCACCTGCAGATGGAGTTCGCGCAACTGCTTGAGCGTTACTTCCGACGGAGCGTTCATCATCAGGTCCTGAGCCTGCTGATTGAAGGGGAAGGCGATGACTTCCCGGATGTTCGGCTCATCCGCCAGCAACATGACCATGCGGTCGACGCCGGGAGCGATGCCGCCGTGGGGCGGCGCACCGAGTTTGAAGGCCGAGATCATGCCGCCGAACTTCTGATCCACCACCGACCGGTCATATCCGGCGATTTCGAAGGCCTTGTACATGATTTCCGGACGGTGGTTCCGGATGGCCCCCGAGGACAGTTCGATGCCGTTGCAGACGATGTCGTACTGATAGGCGAGGATATCCAGCGGATTCCGGCTCAGCAGCGCATCCATGCCTCCCTGCGGCATGGAAAACGGGTTGTGCGAGAAGATGATCGCGCCGGTTTCCTCGTCGCGTTCGAACATCGGGAAATCCACGATCCAGCAGAACTTGAAGACGTTCGGATCGATCAGCCCGAGCTGGCGACCGAGTTCCGGAATGACCGCGCCGCCGATTTTGCAGACGGTTTTTTCCTCATCGGCGAGGAAGAAGAGGGCATCGCCGTCTTCGACGCCGCCCGCGGCCTTGAGGCCGTCGATGACTTCCCTGCTCAGGAATTTGACGATCGGGCTTTTTTCCTCCGTTCCGGTCCAGATGATGTAGGCCATGCCTCTGGCGCCGTTTTCCTGGGCGAATTTGATCATGTCGTCAAAGAACTTGCGCGGTTTTCCCGCCACCTGCGGAGCCCGGATGGCGCGCACCACGCCGCCGTTGGCGACCGCACCGGCGAAAGCCTTGAATTCCGTATTGCGGAAAAGTTCGGTGACATCGATCATTTCCAGCGGGTTGCGCAGGTCGGGCTTGTCGCTGCCGAAACGCCGCATCGCTTCCCGGTAGGGAATGCGTGGGAACGGCGGACGGGTGAATTCCCGGTCGCTGAACTTGGAAAATACGTCTTCCAGCAGACCTTCGACCACGGCGAAGATTTCGTCCTGATCGACGAAGCTCATTTCCATATCGAGCTGATAAAATTCTCCGGGGCTGCGGTCGGCCCGGGCGTCCTCGTCGCGGAAACAGGGGGCGATCTGGAAGTACCGGTCGAACCCCGCGATCATCAGCAGCTGCTTGAACTGCTGCGGTGCCTGCGGCAGCGCATAGAACTTGCCCGGATGCAACCGGCTCGGCACCAGATAGTCGCGGGCGCCTTCGGGGCTGCTGGCGGTCAGGATCGGGGTCTGGAATTCGTGAAAGCCGATGCCGGTCATATAACGGCGGATTTCGGCGATGACGCGGCTGCGCAGCATGATGTTCGCGTGGAGTTTTTCCCGGCGCAGGTCGAGGAAACGATATTTGAGGCGCATGGCTTCCGGAGCGCCGTCGTCCTTGGCAATCTGGAAGGGAATTACTTCCGCTTCGCCGAGAACCTCCATATCCTCGGCGGCGACTTCGATTTCGCCGGTGGCGAGTTTGGGGTTGACGGTATTTTCGCTGCGGGCGACTACTTTGCCGCCGAAGGAGACGACGGTTTCCACGCGCCAGCGCTCCAGTTCCTGATAAAAGGCTTTTTCCGGGTCGATGACCACCTGGGTGATGCCGTAATGGTCCCGCAGGTCGATGAAGATGACGCCGCCGTGGTCGCGGACGCTGTGAATCCAGCCGGCAAGGCGGACGGTTTCGCCGACGTTTTCGCGCCGGAGCTGGCCGCAGGTATGGGTACGGAATTTGTTCATAGGATGATTTCTTCTTTTTTCCAAAAACGGCTCTTGCCGCGGAATGCGGCGATGCCTGTTGCGTTTACACTCGAACCCTTTTCCGTCGCCCGTCGACGGCGGATTTGCTACAATATAGCACCATTCCGGAAAAAATCGCGTCCGACTCCGTTTTTTTCGACAGAAAGTCCTGCTTTCAACGGGCATCCGGGGGTTGCGGCCGGGTGGGTTCCACCGGTTCCGCAAGTCCCAGCTGCCCCAGCAGCCAGGGATGGTGCACGGCATGGAAAAGCCCGGGCGAGGTATGACTGTGGCGCGGTGCGTGAACCATCTTTTTGGGGGCGTCGATCCGGTTGAATGCGGCGTACACCGAGCCCGGCGGACAGGTGGTGTCGATGAAACCCGTCAGCGCCAGCACCGGCACCCGGATCCGGGCGGCGAAATTTCCCGCATCATAATATGGGGCGACGCTTTCACTGTCCGGATTGTTCTTCACCAGTCGCGGCCAGCCGGGTTGACGCTCGAAGCGGTAGCCGCCGTGGTCGCAGAGCGCCGGCGCGGCGGCCCCCGCGGCGGTGATACGACGGTTGAATCCGGCGAGGATCAGCGCCAGCGCGCCGCCCTGACTGAATCCGTCGATGACCAGGTGTGTGCCGTCCCATTCCGGCAGGGCGCTGACGAAGTCAATGGCGCGGTCGATGCCGAGAATCACGTTCCGATAATGATAACGATCCCGGTCGTCGCTGTGGTCGAAGCAGTAGAGATGACCGAGTTTGCGGTTGTGTTCTTCGTACTGGCGGCGGAATTCGCCCGGTACGTCGGAGACCTCGTATTTGTGGACGTTCATATTGAGGACGATGACACCCCGCTTCGCCCAGTTGACGCTGGGCGCGGCATAACCGGGACCGGCCCCCGGGACGCAGACGAGGGCGGGGAAGGGACCTTTCCCGGCCGGGACGCAGAGAAAGCCGTACAGTTTTTCTCCGTGCAGGACATCGACGGTCAGGCGGTAGCTGGTGTATTCGGCGGTGGAGAGCCGGTCGATTTTCCGCAGGGTGACCGTGGCGTCGGCCAGTTGCGCGCGACCGTCTTCCCAGAAGCGGTCGAAGTCGTCCGGGCAGGAGAAGCCCATGGTGATTTTTTCCGGATCGAAGGCGGCACCGGCGCGGGGAGTGCCCCGCGGTTTTTCCATATCGCGGATCTCCCGCACTTCGGCCCGGAGAAATCCCGGTTCATCGAGTGTGGCGGAAAACGTGGCCGGGTTGGCGCGGGAAAAATCGAGTTCCTGCTCCGCGACGGTCCGGCCGCCGTCGCAGGTGATCACCAGTCGGGCGCGTCCCCGGGTAAGCGGTTTGCCGTCTTCGATGACGGAAACGGTGAATGAGGCGGGTTCGCCGCATCGGTAGACCGGCATTTCCCGGTCGGTGCCGACGGCCAGTTGCGGTGCGCCGTGCGCCATGGCGGCAAAGAGCGGAAGAGCAATCAGCTGATGAAGAATGCGCATGGAATATCCTTTCCGGATGATCTGTCTTTTCTAAAAAAAAGACCGCCCGGAGGCGGTCCTGATGGGAATCACCGAAACCTGTGGAACGGTATTATTTCGCCGTCGGTTCCATTTCCTTTCCCAATCCGAGCTGTCCCTCGATCCAGGGCAGCTGGTAGGAGGTGAAGATTTTGGGAATTTCATGTTTCGCCAGCGGCATGTCGATCAGCTTTTTCGGCGCCTTGATCTGGTTGAACGCGGCATAAACCGAGCTGGGCGAGCAGGTCGAATCGATATAACCGGTGGAGGCCAGAATCGGCACGGTGATGAAGCGGGCGAAGTTTCCGGCATCATAGTACGGCGCCACGGCTTCCCGTTTGGCGTCCTTGCGCACCAGCTGCGGCCAACCGGGCTGGCGGTCGAATTTGTAGCCGCCGTGGTCGCAGAGGGCCGGGACGTTGACCGCGGCCGCGGTGATGTTTTTATTGAATCCGGCGAGGATCAGACCCATGCCGCCGCCCTGGCTGGAACCGTAGTAGGCGAAATGTTTCCGGTCCCATTCCGGCATCGAAGCCACGTAATTAATGGCGCGGTCCACGCCGAGAATCACGTTGCGGAAATGGTATTTGTCCCGGTCGTCGGCGTTTTTCTGGGGATAGTAGAACTGTTTCTGCTGCGCCGCGTATTGCTTGCGCAGTTCGGCCGCGTTCATGGCGCCTTCGAACTTATGTACGTTCATGACCAGAGTGATGACGCCTCTTTCTGCGTAGTTGGTGATCGGCCCGACGGCACCGGGGCCTGCTCCGGGGACGCTGGCGTAGGCGGGGAAGGGGCCGTGTCCGGTCGGGACGCAGAGAAAGCCGTAGAGTTTTTCGCCGTTGAGGGTGTCGACCACCACGCGGTAGGAAGTATATTTGTCCGTGGAGAACCGATCGAGCTTGGTCAGCTTGACAGTGTCGCCCGCGAGCTGCTTCCGGCCGCTTTCCCAGAATTCCATGAAGTCGTCGGGCAGGTCGAAGCCGAGCTGGATCTTTTCCGGATCAAAAGCGGCTCCGATCATGAGCGGTTTTTTGGGCGTTTCGATATCGATATAGCCGATGCCCTGGGCCCGCACGAAGCCCGGTTCCTTCAGGGTGATTTTGACCTCGGCAGGATTGGCCTTGGCGAAATCGATCGGAGTTTCCTGCAGGGTTTTGCCGCCGTCCAGGGTCATCTTGAGTTTCATCCTGCCCTTTTTGACCGGCTGGCCGTTTTCAGTGGCGCCGACGGTGAAGACCGCCTCCTCTCCGCACCGGTAACGCTGAGTTTCCCGGTCGGCCTTGATCGTGAATTCCGGTGCGGCGGCCAGCGCGAGCGCACTCAACGCGGCGAACAACGAGACAAACAATTTACGATTCATGCGACATCCTTTCCTGTCGTTGGAAGAAACGTTACTAAATAACATTCCCGCTGCGAAAAGTCAAGTTGAATCCGGAAAAAATGCCGGAACTCCGTTTGTGAAGAATGGAGCAGGCAGATGTCCGGATCGGCCCAAAAGGGGGGCTGGTATGTGTAATTCTTTTTTTATCAGCGGACGAGATGATGAAAATCCAGAAGACTGTTCAGCCACTGGTTGAGCGGCGTCCAGTAGGTTTCCGGGCAGGCGGGGAGCGGCGCGTTTTCAATTCCGGCGGCGACGAGGTTTTCCAGAAATTCGTTCTGTTTCTCGCTCACGGCTTCCGGCAGCAGGCCGTTTTCATAAAGATAGGTGCATTTGAGCACCACTGAACATTGCGTCATGTTCCAGGCGCCCGCGGTCTCCGGCGGCAGGGCCAGCTGGGAGAAGATGCTGCGCAGGGCGTCGAAAGTGAACGGCAGCGGCGCGTCCGGCATGGAGTTGCGCAACAGAAAATGCCCGACCTTTCCGGCGAAGAGAAAATGTTTCGGCTGTTCCGCCAGTGCGGAGAAATCCTCTTCCAGTTCCGCCCTGCGCAGCGTACCGAGTTCGGATTTCTCCGAACGGTCGTATTCCACGGCGAGCACCCGGAAGAGATCCACCACCGGAAAGTCACGGCCCGACACCTTCTGCGCGCCGTGGGCGACCAGGTCGAGCTTGCCGCAGTCCGGGCTGATGCCGGAGAGCAGCAGCGCGGATTCCCGGTAGGGGTGCCGCGCCAGGACCATGTATTGTGTGGAAAGCATGCCGCCGCCGTCTTTACCGGGAAAGTTTGTCGCGAAGCAGCGTGACCGCCAGCTGAGGATTGGCTTTCCCCCGGCTGAGTTTCATCACCTGCCCGACGAAGAATTGAAGGACCTTTTCGTTGCCGGCGCGGAACTGTTCCACCTGGGCCGGATGGGCGGCGACGGCCTGATCGACGAAGGCGGCGATGGCCGCTTCGTCGCTGACCTGAGTCAACCCCTTTGCCTTGACGATTTCGGCGGGATCGGCGCCGGTGGCGAACATTTCCGCGAAGACGTCCTTGGCGATCTTGCCGTTAATGGTACGGTTCTCGATCAAGTCGGTGAGGGCGGCAAGCTGTCCGGGCCGAATCCGGCAGTCGGCGATGGCGGTTTTCGCCTCTCCCAGTTCCCGGAGCAGTTCGGAAATGATCCAGTTCGCCACCAGTTTGGGATTCTTCGCGGCGGCGGCGGCGGTTTCGAACCAGGCGGCCAGCATGCGGTCCTGCGTCAGCACTTCCGCGTCGTATTCCGTCAGGGCGTAATCGCGGACCAGCCGGGCGCGCAGTGCGTCGGGCAGTTCCGGCAGGGACCGGCGGATGGCGTCGATTTCCTCGTCGGTGAATTTCACCACCATCAGGTCGGGATCGGGAAAATAGCGGTAATCGTGGGCCTGTTCCTTGGTGCGCATCAGATAGGTTTCGCCGTGATCGTCGTTCCAGCCGCGGGTTTCCTGTCGGAGGGGGCGGCCGGCGTCGAGTTCCTGTGCCTGACGCCAGATTTCGTACTCCAGCGCCCGGTGGACGGCGCGGAAACTGTTCAGGTTCTTGATTTCGATTTTGGTGCCGAACGTGTCGGAGCCCGCCGGGCGCAGCGACACGTTGACGTCGCAGCGCATCTGGCCCTTTTCCATGTCGCAGTCGCTGATGTCGCCGTACTGCATGATCTCCTTGAGCGCGGTCAGATAGGCGTAGGCCTCGTCCGGGGTATGCATGTCGGGATCGCTGACGGTCTCCATCAGCGGCACGCCGGCGCGGTTGTAGTCCACGCCGCTGGCTCCGGCGTAATGGTTGAGCTTGGCGACGTCCTCCTCCAGGTGGATGCGGGTGATGCCGATTTCGCGCACCGGGAGCTCCGCGCCGGAAAAGCCCTTGCCGCCGCCGATCCGGACCCGGCCGTGTTCACAGAACGGCATGTCGTATTGCGAAATCTGGTAATTTTTCGGCATGTCGGGGTAAAAGTAGCTTTTGCGGTCGAATTTGCTGACCCGGGCGATGGCGCAGCCGGTGAGGAGTCCGGCGCGGACGGTTTTGAGAATCGCCTCCCGGTTGGGGACGGGGAGCACGCCGGGGTAACCCATGCAGACGGGGCAGACCAGCGTGTTCGGCTCGGCGCCGAACCGGTTGGGGCAGGAACAGAACATTTTGCTGTTGGTGCGGATCTGGACGTGGACCTCCAGCCCGATGACGGCTTCATATTGCATAAGAGACGCTTTACTCCCATCCGTGAAAAAGGTTTGTCATTCACCGGTAATCTACCACCGGAACCGGGGAAAGTCCAGCGTTTCGGCTGCTTCCATGGCGATTTTGTTGCCGGGTGCGCGCATCCGGGGGGAGTTTCCCGGGGAATCTTGCCGCACGGGGATTGACAAATAGCGGGAAAGCCGGTATTTTATAGCCTGTTTTTCCGGCGGCGCGCCGCTTCCGGCAAAGCGGAGAAACGAAGATGAAATCCGGACCCTGTTGTCCATATTCAGAAAGTGCAATCCGGAAAATGAAAAAACTGCTTGTCAGCGCGGGACCGACCCGGGAACGGTTTGACGCCGTCCGCTTCTGGAGCAATCGCTCCACCGGCCGGATGGGGTATGCTCTGGCCGCCGCCGCCCGGGACGCGGGGTATCGGGTGACGCTGGTTTCGGGGCCGGTGGCGCTGGAACCGCCGGAAGGCGTCGAGTGTCTCCGCGTGGAGTCCGCCGCCGAAATGGCGGAGGCGATCAAAACCCGTGCGCCGGAAATGGATGTCGTCATCATGGCGGCCGCTGTGGCCGATTACCGCCCGGTGCAGACGCTGGCCGGAAAAATGAAGAAACTGCCCGGCCGGCTGGTGCTGGAACTGGAGCGGACCGAGGATATTCTGGCCGCTCTGGGCGCGGCGAAGAAGCCGGGGCAGGTGCTGGTCGGGTTCGCCGCCGAGACCGACGACCTGCTGGCCAACGCCGGGGAAAAGCTCCGGCGCAAGAATCTGGACTGGATCGTCGCCAACGACATCGGACGCGATGACCGGGGGTTCGGTTCCCCGGACAACGCCGTGATCATGCTGGGGCGCGGCGGCGAACGCTTTGATTTCGATCTGGCGCCCAAGCCGGAGATCGCGCGCCGCATTCTGGCGGTGCTGACCGGTCCGGCTCAGTCGCGGTAAGGCGCTTCGCCGTAACGGGGCAGCTCTTCAGGCAGGAGGAAGCCGCCGCCGGAACGGAGCTTGCCGCCGCGTTCGATGAATTCGGCCACCTTGCGCTGCATGCTGGTGTGGCGCGGAGCGCCGGCGATGCCGTCGCGCAAGCCGTCTTCTCCGAAAATCCGCCATAAGGCATCCGCGCCGCCTTCCGCGATCGGAAAAAGATAATACTGGCGCATGAACGCCAGAATCCGGGAGTTCGGTTTGAGCAGGAATTCATATTGCGGGTCCAGCATCCACGACAGGCAGCTGAAGCCGCGGATTTTTTCCTCCGGCCGGTAGTGCCGGAAAAAGGCCAGCGCCCGGGTCATCGATTCCCGACAGTCGTCCAAGGTCAGCGCGTCGCCCTCCGGAATGTGCGTGTCCAGGGTCAGGTCGCCGTCCCGGAAGACGCAGAGATAATCCGCCGCGGGCAGCGACGTGATTTCCCGTTCCGCGTGCCCGGTCGGCGTGATGACATGTCCGGTGATATGGTCCGGCGTAACCGTGAAATCGGCGGTCCAGGCCACCGGATCGAATTCCCCGTCCACGCCGTCGACGAAACCTCCCCGGTTGAACCGTCCGCCCGCGGCGGCGAACGCCACGACCTTCCCGGTATGGCGGTGCCGATAGACCTGCAGACCGGCGCGCAGCGGGCGCATCCGGTACTGCATGCGACCGATGGTCAGCGGATCGCCGTTGAGAATGCCGCACAGCCAGCCGAGGGCCCGGCGGGAGACACCGGTCAGGCCGCGGTTCTTCCGGAAATGGCGGATCCAGATCCGGCAGTCGTCCAGGGCTCCGGCGAGGGTTTCCGGCGGCAGCTGCGCCGCGGCGAACCCCCGGCGGCAGGAGTCGAATCCGGAAAGCGCCAGCAATCCGAAGAAGGCGTAAAGCTCCGCTTCGCTCAGAATGCCGATGGTTCCGGGCAGGAGCGAGAGATCCGGTTCCCGGCGCAGGGTGCCGTCGAAGAATTGCAGCGACAGCCAGTTGAAGTACGCGCTCAGCTCCGGGTTTCCGGCAAAGCGCCGCGCGGCCTGTTCGAGTTCGGCGGCCTCTTCTTCGGAGAGTCCGGCATTCCGGGCTTCCGCCGCCAGTTTTTCCGGGTTGAGGCGCGGCGGCGCGGTCAAATCCGCGTCGGCGGCGGGAACGGGGCGGATGCGGAGCTTTGTCGCAAGATCGAGCAGTTGAGCCATGATGTCCTCCTTGCCGGCGCGGTCCGGGGAGCGGAACCGCCGCCGGGTTCTGTTCCTATATCACCTGTATCACCTATATCAACAACTCATTCGTTTTCCGGTTCGGTCGCGGTGGCGAGAAACGCCCGCAGCAGTCCCGCGCCGGTCCGCCGCAGCAGTTCCGGCGTCACGGTGGTGTCGCCGAAATTGGCGTACCCCACTTCCAGGGTGAAGGCCAGTGCGCATTCCGGGCGGTTCCTGAAATAGTGCCCCAGCGAAATCAGTTCGCCGTAACCGACATTCCAGCCGGAGCCGAAGGGGACCAGATTGTCCATCGTGAAATGAGTTTCTTCCGGCAGTTCCCGGACCATGGCGGCCATCAGGCGCCGCTGGCGCTTCTGCGCCTCGGGCGGGGCGGGCTGGACGCAGAAAAGCGCCTCGTTCAGGCCACCGTTCAGCCACGGCGCATGCAGGTCGATGACGTAACGGAAACGCTCCCGTTCCGCCAGCTGCTGAATGGCGGAGCATTCCGGGTAGACGGGATGCGCGATGTAATCGCGGTTGTGATCGTGTGGTGCGCGGTTCTTGCCCTGGTCGCCGTTTTCGACGCCGTCCTTGTCGACGAACGGGACCGCGCAGAGGGCGACCCGCCGGTGGAAGAGGCGTCCGGCTTCGTCCCCGGCCAGCGCGGCGGCAAGGAAGCCTTCCAGCACATACGAGGCGGAGCTTTCGCAGGCGTGGTGGCGGCAACAGAGCAGCAGGGGAATTCGTCCCGGCGCGGGGGCGCCGATTCGAACAAGTTCGACCGCCCGGCCCTGCCGGCTCCGGCACAGCACCTCTTCCCGGAAATCGGGATCATTCCGGTGCAGCGCGGCGAAGGTTTCCCAGTCCTGTTGCAGATAGGGCAGGGCGAAGGCGAAGCGCACGGGTTTTCCCGCCCGGAAATGGTAATGGAACCGGTCCGGCCCCTCCGGCGCGGTACAGATGGTTTCCGGGCGATAACGCCAATGCATTCCGCCGTCTTCGCTGACCGCGGGGCCGCGGGTGCCCAGCGACTGCCGGTCGGCGAACCGGAACGTGACGTCGGCATCCTCCGGAGACTCCGCCTCGAAATGCCAGTAAAACCAGTCGGTGGTGGTGTCGCGCAGATCCGGTCGTATCCGGACTTCATTGGCCACAATTTGGTCCACGCGGAGATTGCCTCCGGGAAAATCGGTGCGGATGCTGATCGTCATGATGAAACCCTCCGGGGGTGCTGTCCGGTTTAAAAATCAAAAAACATCTGGCCTGACGGTTCGGTTTCCGTCCGGTCGCCCGACGGGTCCGCTCCGATTTCCCGGAGCCAGTCGGCGAGCGCGACGGTCCGGACACCGAGCCGGGCGGCCTTGAGGAGCTTGCCGCTTTTTTCGGCAGGATCGGCGGCGACCAGAAGCGTCAGGGACGCCGTGACGTCGTCGGTCGGCCGGTATCCGGCCTTTTCGGCCAGCTGCTGATAAAAGGAACGTTTTTCCGGCATTTTGCCGGTGAAACAGATCGTGGGGCCTGTCGCCGCTCCCGCGGTCGCCTTCACCCGGACTTCCCGCAGCAGGTCGTCCAGAAAATCCGATTGTTCCGCCAGCGCGGCATAGAGCGCCGCCGCCCGTTCCGGACCGATGCCGCGCACCTGTGCCCACTGTTCTTCGGAAAAGGCGCGGATTTCCTCCAGCGTGTGCGCGGAGAGAATTTCCCGGGCCATGTTCAGTCCGACATGGGGAATGTTCAACGCGGCCAGCAACCGATAGTCGTTCACTTCCCGGGCTGCCTGAATGGCGGCAAGCAGATTGTCGGCGGACTTTTCCGCGAAATTGCCGAGTCGGAAGAGATCCTGCCGGGTCAGGGCGAACAGATCATGGAGGGTCCGGACATGCAGAATCCGCATCATCCGGCGGAGATTCGGTTCGCCCAGTCGGTCGATGCCGATGCTGCGGACGGCGGCGAGGAGCAGCCGCAACCGGGTTTCGAAGCAGTCGGGATTGGGGCAGCAGAGTTCGGGGCCGCGGCGGATCAGGGGGGTGCGGCATTCGGGGCATTCGGTGATGATCAGGCAGCGGCGGTCCGGGCCGGGGGCGGCGGCGACGATTTTGGGAATGACGTCGCCGGCGCGTTCGACGGTGATCCGGTCGGACTGCTGAATGTCGAGCCGGATGACGTTGTGCAAATTATGCAGGGTGGCCCGCTGAATGGTGGTCCCGCCGATGTCCACCGGTTCGATGCGGGCGATGGGAGTCAGGCAGCCTTTGCCGAAGCTCCATTCGATGTCGAGCAATCGGCTTTCGCGCCGGATATTGGAAAATTTGAACGCGATTTCGCCGCGGGGATGGTGGGCGGTATTGCCGAGGGATCTGCGGTACGGCTCGTCGGCGAGTTTGATGACCACGCCGTCGAGCGGATAAGGCAGGTTCTCCAATTCTTCCAGCAGGGCCGGCCATTCTGCGGCGAGGTTCCGGAATTCCACCGGGCGGGAAATCAGATTGTAGTCGATCAGCGACAACCGCGCACGGCGGAGGTTCATGCCGTATTCCACATACCGGATATCGCGCGCGTCGTTGAGCCGCATCAGGGCCGCCAGCACGTTGCGGGAATTCTTGTAAAGTTCTCCGGTTTTACGGCGGATGGTTTCACGCAGCGGTTCGAAGCGGTCGTTGCGGATGACGATTTCGCCGAGCACCGGGCGGTCGACCGGGCCGGTATAGCCGCTGGTTTCCAGTTCAATGAAAGGCAGTTTGTCGGAGATGTTCTCGCCCTGTGCGCCGTCGCCGCGGGTGGAGAGGACGCTGCCGTCGAAGCGGGCGGAAATGCCGTCATATTTCGGCTCGACCAGCAGGAGTTCCCCGGGCGAACGGCAGTATTTCTGCGCCCACTCAACGACTTCCTCCAGCGAATACGCTTTGTCCAGCGAAAGCATCGGTTCGGGATGACGGACTTTGCCGAGGGTGGCGACTTCCGGGGCGTTGACCGCCGCGAGCAGGGGATGGTCGGGTTCGAGCCGTTCCAGCGCGCGCAGGAGTTCGTCATACCGGTAATCGGGAATTTCGGGTTCTCCGAGTTCCCAGTAGCGGCGGTTGTGATAACGGATCAGCTCCGCGAGTTCGGGAGCGGTCAATCGTTCGGTATTGAAGTTGATGGTATCCATAATGCTCCGGAATATACTTCCGGGAATTGAAAAAATCAAGGAGTGTGCTATTTTATCAAGATTTACCGCCGGATTTCCGGAGCGGAACCGGCGGCACGGATACAGAACGAACGCAGAGCTGGATTTAAGGAAAAAACAATGTCGAACGGATTTCATGTCGCAGTGGCCGGGGCCACCGGCGCGGTGGGCGTCGAGATGGTCAAGACTCTTGAAAAGCGCAACTTTCCGGTCAGAAGCCTGAAACTTCTCGCTTCCGCCCGTTCCGCCGGAAAAACCATGCGCTTCAAGGGCGAAGACGTGGTGATCGAAGAACTGACCGCCGATTCCTTCAAGGGCGTGGATGTGGCGCTGTTCAGTGCGGGGTCGGACATCTCCCGGGCATTCCGGAAAGCGGTGACGGACGCGGGCGCGCTGATGATCGATAATTCCAGCGCCTTCCGGATGGAGGACGACGTGCCGCTGGTGATTCCCGAGGTCAATCCTGAGGATGCGTTTCAGCATCACGGGGTGATCGCCAATCCGAACTGCACGACCATCATCATGCTGGTGGCGGTGGCGCCGCTGCACCGGGCGAAGAAACTGGTGCGGCTGGTGGCGGCCACTTATCAGGCGGCCAGCGGCGCCGGTGCGCGGGGCATGGCGGAGCTGGAGGAACAGACCCGGCAGCTGCTTGACGGCCGGCCGGTGCAGCCGAAGGCGTTCGCGCACCGTCTGGGCTTCAACCTGATTCCGCACATCGACGTCTTCAATGAAAACGGCTACACCAAGGAAGAGCTCAAGATGCTCAATGAAAGCCGCAAGATGCTGCATGAACCGTCGCTGCGGGTCTCCTGTACGAGCGTGCGCGTGCCGATTCTGCGGGCGCACTCGGAAGCGCTGAATCTGGAATTCGCCGAGGAGATCACTCCGGCGGAGGCGCGGGCGATTCTGTCCCAGGCTCCCGGTGTCAAACTGGTGGATGAGCCGCAGGCCAACCGTTATCCCATGCCGATGGATGCCACCGAGCAGTATGACGTGCTGGTCGGGAGGATCCGGCAGGACATTTCGCGGGACGACAGGCGCGGGCTGGATATTTTCGTCAGCGGCGACCAGGTGCTCAAGGGGGCGGCGTTGAACGCAGTGCAGATCGCGGAGCTGTTTCTGGACCGGAAAAACGGTTGAGAGCAACCGCCGCTTCCGAAAGCGGAAAAAGCAGATGTTTTTTCTCTCCCCGGCATGCGTCCTGTGTGCCGGGGATTTTTCTGCCGTTTTTTCCGAAGGAAAGAAATGGGGAAAACCGGTGTCGGAGGTCTTGACTCAATCGGAAAATGCGTTACATTAAAAACGGAGTGGAGAGGAAATATTCCGTCTTTTTGTAAATAAAGTACATTCAGGGTCAAAGGGGGATTGGCAATGAATTTCCTGCATGGTGCCGATTTTTACTGGCTGTTGATTCTCATTCCGGGGGCGTTGATACTGTTTGCCGTGGCCGGGGCGCGGCGGCGGCGATTGCTGCGGCTGGTGCTGGGGGGGCGTGCGGAAGAGCCGGACGCGGTGGGATTGTCGCGCGGGCGGCGGGTGGTGCGTTTCCTGCTGCTGCTGCTGACGGCGGTGCTGCTGTTGACGGCAGCGGCGCGCCCCTGGTGGGGAACGCGGCCGGTGCCGTATTCGGCGACGGGGCGGGACGTACTGGTCCTGTTCGACGTGTCCAAAAGCATGCTGGCGACCGACGTCGCACCTTCGCGTCTGAAGCACGCGCAATATCTGCTCAAGGAACTGGTGAACGCCAATCGCGGCGATCGTTTCGGTCTGGTGGCGTTTGCCGGGACTTCCTTTCTGGAGTGTCCGCTGACGACGGACCGGACCAGTTTCATGCAGTACGTGGACGAGCTCAGCCCGGAAAGCATTCCGGTGGGGGGGACGAATATCGAACGGGCTTTGCGGACCGCGGAGGAGGCGTTTCAGGCGGCGGAGGGGAATTTCCGGGCGATTCTGCTGATCACCGACGGAGATGAGCTGTCCGGAGAAAGCCGTCGGGCAGTGGAGGCGCTCCGGGCGAAACACATTCCGCTTTTCATTCTCGGGCTGGGGGATCCGGACGTGCCCGCGCTGGTGCCGGAGCCGGACGGCGGCTTCAAGCGGGACGCGCAGGGGGAACTGGTCAAAACCAGACTGGCGGAAAACGCCTTGCGGGAACTGGCGCTTTCGACCGGCGGGGTGTATGTGCGCAGTACGGCGCTGGACTCCGGACTGAGCGAGATCGAGCGGCGCATCAAGGCGCTGGTCCCGGCGAATGTGGGCAGCGGGGTCCGCAGTGTGCCGATCGAACGTTTTCCGTATTTTCTGATCGCGGCGGCGGTGTTGCTGCTGGGGTATTTTCTGTTGAACGACCGGCGTTCGGCGGCGGTGCTGGTGCTGCTGGGACTGACCGTGTTCCCGGCGCTGGGCGAGCCGCTGCCGCCGAATGAGAAACAGCAGGCGGCGGACACCCCGGCGATGGTGGATGAAGCGAAGGAAGCGGAGACGGAGGACCCGGTTCAGCTGTACAATCAGGCGTTGACATGGCAGCAGGAAGGCCGGGAGGAGGCAACCGCGTTGTATGAAAAAGCCATCCGGAAGGCCGGGGAAAACACCGCGGTGGGGGCCCGGAGTTTCTTTAATCTCGGAGTAGGACGCCACCGGGGAGCGCGGGAACTGATCGGCAAGGCGCGGCAGACGTTGCAGGCTCAGCAGCTGGATGCCGCCTCCCGGGAATTGGAGAATGCCAGACAGGCCCTGGAAGGTGCTTCGGAACTTTACGCGCAGGCTTTGACTTTGCCCGATGAGGCGCGAAACGCGGTCAATCCCGGTGCCAATCTGCAGAAATTGAACGAAGATCGGGAGATGGTGGAAACCCTTCTCAAAAAGATCGAGGAGCTCAAAAAGCAACAGCAGCAGGCGCAGCAGCAGACCCGTCAGGCAAAGGATCAAAACCGTCAGGATCAGCAGAAGCAACAACAGCAACAGCAGAATCAGCAAAAACAACAAAATCAGCAGGGTCAGCAGGGTCAGCAGGATCAGCAGGATCAGCAAAACCAGCAGGGTCAGCAGGACCAGCAAAACCAGCAGGGGCAGCAGGGTCAGCAAAGCCAGCAAAATCAGCAGGACCAGCAACAACAACAGGATCAGCAGAGTCAGCAGAACCAACAACAGGATCAGCAGAGTCAGCAGAACCAACAACAGGATCAGCAGAACCAGGCCGGATCTGCTGCGGAACAGATGGAACAGGCACGTCAGGCGACGGAAGAACTGCAACGGCAGGCGGAAGATCTTCAGCAGCAACAGTTGAGCGAAGCGGCACAACGGGCGGCCGAAGATATCCGGAAGGCGGAGGAAGCGAAGCGGCGGAATCGCCCGGAAGAGGCGGACCGGCATTTGCAGGATGCGTTGAAGAACCTCGGTTCCGACTCGAATCAGGATCGCCGGAACGATCAGCAGCAGCAGGCGGGCGAGCAGGACCGGCAGCAGGCCGAATCGGATCAGAACGCCGGTGAACAGGAAGCGCAGGACCGCGGCAAAGAGGGCGGTCAGGAGCAGGAAAAGGAAAACGAACCCCTGCCGGAACCCGGCAAGTCCGGCGGCGAGCCGCGCCGGGCGCAACCCGGGAAACTGGATAAGGAGTCCGCGGAAAAGATGCTGGAAATCATGGCGGATCAGGAAAAAGACCTGCGCGAGGCGATCAAGCGCGGTTCCGGTGCCCGGCGGATCAGAGTGGAAAAGGATTGGTGAGCGTTATGATGTGGAAACGTTTTTTTGCGGTTGCTGCCGCGATCAGTTCGATGATATTGGCCGCTGCGGACGTGGAGGTGCGCCTGAGTGCGGACGCCGTTGCAGCGGGAGAAGTGGTGGAATTACAGTTGACGTCGTCCGCCGGTGTGCCGCAACTGGTGGAGTATCCGACGCTTGAAGGCGGCCGCTGGCTGCGGAACCGGACCAACCAGAGTCAATCCACACAGATCATCAACGGCCGGAGGAGTTCCCGGTATACGGTGAGTTATGCCATTCTGGCGGAGAAGGAGGGGACGCTGACCATTCCGTCGCTCAAGGTACTGCTTGACGGGCGGCCGGAAAATGTCGCGCCGTTGAGCGTCCGGGTGCTGCCCGCCGGTGAAAGGTCCCTTGCAACGGATTCGGAAAGAGGGAAGCCGGTGCCGCTGCGGGAGGCGTTGTTCGGGAAGATCGTGATTCCGGGCAATCGCACGACGTACTATCTGGGAGAAGAGGTACCGGCGGAGCTGCAGTTGTTTTTCCGCCGGGAAGTGCCGTTGCGGGGCCTTTCCAACCCGGAGCTGACCACGCCGCACGTGGTGTTGTCCGCGGAGAACGGGGGCTGGCCGGAGAACGAGCCGCCCCGGCAGACCATCGTGGACGGGAAACGTTTCGGGGTCGTCAGTCGGCCGTTTCACTTCCGTTCGCTGGCTCCCGGAGTCGTGCGGCCGAGCGCTTCCGGCGTGGCGGTGGTGGCCGAGCGGCGGCGTTCGTTGATGGATGACGATCCGTTCGGCGCGTTTTTCAGCATGATGGACCGGGGCGCGACCCGGCAGTATCCGGTTGCCTATGAATGCGATCGGGAAATTACTTTCCGGGCGCTGCCGCCGCCGCCCGCGGGCTGCGTGCCATTGGGGCTGGTGGGACAGTGGCAGGTGGATTTTTCGCTGGACGCCCCGGAAAAGATCAAAGCCGGCGAAGTGATTTCGCTGTATGCCCGGATTTCGGGGGAGGGGACGCTGGAGACGCTGACCGCGCCGAAGCTGGAAATCCCCGGTTTCCGGGTGTATCCGCCGGAGGTGAAACCGCTGCGCGGCGGCGGGCGGGCGATCGTCTGGACGATGATTCCGTTGCGTTCCGGGACGGTGGAGCTGAAGACGGAGCTGGCGTATTTCAATACGGAGAGCGGCAAGTATGAC